>CAZJUL010000028.1:8079-16909 GCA_964549095.1 uncultured Elusimicrobiaceae bacterium | reverse complement strand
CGATACCCGAAAGTATGATCAGCGCGTTGGCGTCGATGGTCTCGGCCTTCCTGCTCTTCGGCGCCACCGAGGCCGGGGCCAAGGGGATAGCCGTGGTCGCCAACGCGCTGATCATACTTTCGGGTATCGGCCTCATCGTCGGGGGCTCGCTGGAATCCGACGAGAGGCGCATAAACACCGGCGTCGCCGTGATCTTCCTGATAATCATCACCCGGTTCCTGGACCTTTTCGGCACCCTGATGAAGACCGGGCTGGCCTTCATAATAAGCGGGCTGGTGATGGGCGCCCTGGCCTATTTCCTTAACAAGACGCGGAAGGCGCTCATAGAAGCCGCCGCCAGGAGGCAGCATGAATAACAGGCTCCGCCTCGTCATCGCCTTACAGCTCGCCTTCTTCGCGGCCTGGGCCGGCTGGCTGCTCACCTTCTCTTCGCGGTCCGTAGCCGAGTTCTGCCTGGACACCCTCCCGGTTGACCCGCGGGACCTGCTGAGCGGCACCTACCTCGAGCTCAGGTACGATATTTCCACCCCGAAGGGAACCGGCTGCGATGAGGCCGTCGCGGGCGGCAAGACACCCGTCCACGTGCAGCTGGGCCCCACCGGCGGAACGGTCAGCGCGGCCGGGCGGGAGCTGCAGGTTTACGGGGCGCAGGCCTGCTCCGCCGGAAAACCGGCTGACGACGGGAAGATCTGGGTCCGCGGGAACAGGAAGGGACGCTGGAGGGGCGGGCAGCTGGATTACGGCATAGAAAAGTTCTTCATCAGCGAGAATGACAAGCGCAAGAGCTGGACCAGCGGTATCTATTTCGCCCGGGTGCAGGTGGACGGGCTGGGCAACCTGCGGCTGCTCGAGCTGATACCCAAACCGCCCGTCGGCGGGACGCAGGTGCAGGTCTGGCCCGCGCAGGGCGGCGCCTTCGGTCCCGGGGGGATGCCCGCGCAAAATCCCCCGCCGCCGCTGCCGCCGGACGCCGGGGCCGGGAACTGACGCTTTTACGAAGACAACGCTAAAGGAGGCTTGAATGGAAAGGACGCAGGTAATGACCAGCATCAGCGCTAACTGGGACGAGTTTTATTCCAAGGAAGTATCTGAAAAGCTGCCCTTCTTCTCCGACCAGGGCCGGATGTACGACTGCCTTTTCGCCCAGCAGTTCAACCGCGAGGTACTGACGCGCCTCTTCGAGACGGCGGCAATGCTGCGCAAGCTCACCCAGAGCAAGGAGGGGATGGATTTCGTCTCCACGCTGCTCTCGGATAAGCGCGCCATCCTCTATTTCGTCCAGCCGTCCACCAGGACCTTCCTCTCTTTCCTGAACGCCTGCCACATCCTGGGCATAAAGACCTCGGAGATACGCGACACCTCCACCTCCTCCGAGGTGAAGGGCGAAAGCCCCGAGGACACGGTGCGCACCTTCTCCAGCTACGTGGATATGATCATAATGCGGCACCCCACGCCGGGCTTCGTGGAGAAGACCGCCTGGCTGATGAACCGCACCAACCGGCCGGTGCCGATAATAAACGGCGGCTCCGGCAAGGACCAGCACCCCACCCAGGCCCTGCTGGACACCTACACGCTTTACCGCAGCTTCAACGGGGAGATGGACAACAAGACCATAGTGATGGTGGGCGACCTGAAGCGCGGCCGCACGGTGCGCTCCCTTACCTACCTGATGAAGAACTTCAAGGGCATCAAGCTGGCCTTCGTGTCACCGGAGCAGTTCCGGATGGAGCCCGACATACTTGAATTCCTGAAACGGCACAAGATGCCGTTCACCGAGACCACCGACTTCGCCTCCGTGATGGGCGAAGCCGACGCTATCTACATGACGCGCATCCAGGACGAGCACGACAAGTCCGGCGAATCAAAAGGCGTGGACTATTCGCCCTTTTACTTCAAGAAGGAGCACCTTAAGGTCATCAAGCGGAACTGCGTCATAATGCACCCGCTGCCGCGCCGCCACGAGATAGAGGTGGCGGTGGACGACGACCCGCGCGCCGTGTACTGGCGCCAGGAGCGCAACGGCATGTGGGCCCGCGCCGCCCTGATCTCCTACATCTTCGGCGTGGACACCAAGATAAGGCACTGACCAAAAGGCACTTACCACCCTTTCCCAAAGATGGCTTGAATAACAGCCAATTGTCTGCTATAATAGACATATGGCAGCAAAAAAACCTTTCCTTACCTATCCGCTTAACTGGATCTTTTCCGCCCCAAGCAGCGTAGCCCTGCTCCGGGCGCTGAAGGACAGCGGCGAGGGCATGAGCGGCCGGGCCGCGGCCCGCGCCGCCGGCATAAACCACCAGGCCTGCAGGCAGGCGCTGGACAGGCTGGAGGCGATAGGCATCATCCGCCGGCAGGGCTCCGGCCACACTCAGTTAATCCGCCTTAATTTCGAGCATGTTCTGGTCAAGGACGCGCTCCTTCCTTTGTTCCGCGCTGAAAAGGAATTCCAAACCCTGCTGCGCGGGTCCATCAAAGCCAATCTAGGGAAAGACGCCAGAACGGCGACGCTTTTCGGCAGCGCCGCGAGAAAAGAAGAGCTCCCCGGCAGCGATCTGGACCTGCTGCTTGTGGCCGACGGCGGGAATAAAGAGCGGTTGACCGGCAAAGCGCTGTCTTTGGGCAGCGCCTTTATCGCACAATACGGCATCAGGCTCTCCCCGATAACGCTGTCGACCTCCGAGGCAAGGGCTAAATACCGGAACGGCGACCCCTTGATAAAGAACATCCTTTCGCACGGCGTAGACCTTTTAAGCGAGAAATTGAAGGACGTGCTTTTATGACCCCGAGGATAACCAAAAGAGTTTCCGTTCCGAAATCTAAACGGCACGATTATTCCGCGGTAGCGGGTAATTTTTTCAGCGGGGCGGAAGTCGCAAGGGAATTCGACTACTATAACGCGGCCGGGGTGCTTATTGTGCACGCGGCGATAGCTTATACGGACGCTATCACCATTAAATTCGGCGGAGTCAGAAGCAAAGGTGAGGACCACATGGCCGCCGTCGACCTTCTGCGGCAGGTAGTCGCCCTGGACGAGCGGGGCCTCGCTGGGGCGCGGCACCTGGAAAGGATCATAAACGAAAAAACCCGTGTTTCATACGAAGGTGAAGTCTACACGAAGAAAGACATCGAAGCCCTTTGGAAACATCTCCTCCGCTACCGCGAATGGGCCCTCACAATGCTTGAAGATTGACCGCCGCAGGAAAAAGCTGCAAAAGCACTTATAACTTAACCTTCGCAGCACGCCGAACCAACCCGTAATGGACTGGATTCCTGCTTTCGCAGGAATGACGAAAATGCGGACAAAGAAGCGCCCCCCGGAAAGAACGGGGGGCGTTTTCTTGGTGAAACCCTCTTTTAACCTTAGTCGGTCAGGTCGCTGGGGTCGGCGAAGCGCTCGCGCATCTGGTTCACGTCGGCTATCACGCCGTCGAAGGCGTTGTCGCGGTTGTTGAACATATTGTAGGTCTGCGTCACGTCCTCTTCTCCCTTCACGCGCTTGTCGGTGTGCACGTAGAGCTGGGAAGAGATGTCCTTGGTGTCCACCATCTGGATGGTCACCTTCAGGAAATCGTCGTATTTCATGTCGCCGTTGGAGGCCACTTTGGCCAGCTGCTCGGCCTGCGCTTTCCAGCCGGCTTCCTGCCTGACGCTGACGAGCTTCTCTATGAAGTTCGTGGCCTTGTACGCCAGGGTCCTGACTATCTCCATCGGGCTGTTGGTATCGTTGCTGTTGTCGAACGCGTCTACGCCCAGGCGCTTCGCCACCGCACGCCGGTCGTATTTCACGTCGCCCTTCTCGTTTATGGTGAACAGGTCCGCGATCTTGTCTATGATGACGCTCTCGGTCTCGCGCATCACGTTCAGGAAGGATTTAAGTATGAGCTGGGCCGGGGCGAGTATGATATCCTGCACCGCTTTCTCCGAGAAGACCAGTTTGAAGGACATCACGGCCGAGCGGTAGGTCTTGGACGGATCGGGATCGCCGAAGTCCGCGTTCGGGTCCGCCGGCAGCTGCGGGAAGATGCCGGCCGAGGGGAGGGTGTTGCTCAGGTCCGTGCCGCTGCCCATCCTGCCGGCGTATTTCAGCACGTCGTTGGCGTTGTCTATCATGTCGCGGGCCGTGCCGTCGCCCTGCCTCTGGAAGCCTTCGTACTTCTGGTAAAGCATCACCGGCCGGGTGACCTTCCCGTCCGTGGTCTCCCTGTTGACCACGTAGATGTTCTTCTGGGAATTATATTTCGTCACCGTCCCGAAGAACGGTATATTCAGCGTGTCGCCGTTGGAGACGCGGGTCTGCTGCTGTACGTGTATGGTGCCGCCCTCGTTGTTCAGCGACTGGTAGCGGTGGTAAGAAGAGGCCCAGCTGTTGGTGTGGTTGTGGATTATCGGTATGTTTATGTTGAAATTGTCGCTGTGCCCTTCGTGGTGGTCGGAGCCCGCGAACGAGGACTCGGAGTCTATCGCGTTGCCCGTGGCGGTCGCCAGCTGGTCTATCTCGCCCATGCCGGCCAGACCGGTGGCGTCCTCGCTGAAATTGTCGAACTTCAGCCCCATCCGGATGAGCTTCATTATATTGTCCAGGTTGCCGCGCAGCAGCTCGGACAGCTTTTCCACCTGCTCCGGGTTATTGGGGTCTATGTAGAACTCCAGCAGCAGCTTCTGGCCGCTGCTCCTGACGTGGCTGTAGGCCAGCTTGAAGGCGATCATCTTGTTGATCTCTTTCGCCGCTTCCTTGTTGATCAGCTTGGCCAGCGCGTTCTCGCCGCTTATCAGGCCTATGTCGCCGGTGGGGATCTCTATGGTGTTGGCCGAAGCGCCCACGCTCTTCACGGTGATATGGTCTATCCTGATGCGCAGCCTTAAATTGTTCTCGTCCAGCTTGTAAAGGCTGATGACGGGCTTCTTGTCCTTGCCGTAGCCCGCGCCTATGGAGATGTTCAGCACTTCGCTGATGCTGCTGCCTATGCCGCCGCTGATGCCGTAATGCACCACGACGGGCAGCTTCCAGATCTCGCCCTTTTCCATGTGGTTGATGCGCTTGGGGGTCACGGGGAGGACGGTCTTCACTTCGTAAAGCTTTACCAGGGTGTCCAGCTCTTTGCAGTACTTGTTGCTTTCCAGCGGGCGGACCACCACGGACTTGCCTTCCAGGCTGGCGCCGACGCTCACGTTCAGGGGGCCGAAATTGGGGACGTTCAGCACTTCGGTACCGAAAGAGGCGTTGACCTTCAGCTTGATCTCGTCCAGCAGGGCCAGCTGCTTGGACGGCAGCGGCTTCAGGCGCCTTTTCAGGCCGCCGTCCAGGCCCACGGTGTCGGCGATAGTAAAATCCTTGTTCAGCTTTATCTGGGCTTCTTTGCAGATGCTGTCCAGCGCGCCTTCTTTCAGGTCGTCCCAGAAATTGGTGAGTTCGTTAGACTGGGTGGTGGTGGAGGGAACCGGACCTTTGTAATCGCCTTCGGACCTTGTTTTGTCCTTAAGTTCCTGCATCGCTGCGGCCAGGCCCGCGCCCCGGTCCTGCCCGTCGAAAGAGATATTTGCGGCTTTTGCTCCGGAAACGGATAAAAGCGAAATGGATACCGCTGCTAAACCGAGCTTTGAGAGCTGCTTTGTTATTGTCATACGAATAGTATAGCGTTCATTGAGGATTTCCGTTAGAGGCGAACAGCCCATTTTCCGGAAGTTTTTTGTCCTATGAACGGCTAGGACTTATAAACGATTATTTCCAACCGGCCGCGTAGGCCCTTCTGGGCCCTTCGGTCTTTGGCCCGTGGAAGCCGCCTTGATAAGAGCGTATCTATATGATGGTGCGGGGCAATAAAAAAGGCGCCCCCGGATCCGCCGGGGGCGCCCTTTCGTACGGCTATTTATCAGTACTGATAATAGCTGGTGAGGTAGCTGACGGTGAACGCGGAGCCGTTAAGCCGGGCCTCCAGTATCACGTTGCCCCGGCTCTCCAGCGACCTGACCGTCTGCGCCATGCCGTTCTTGGCTTCGCTGAAGAAGCTGTACTGGCCGCTGGCGTAGTTCTGCACCGCGGAGCGGGCGGGGCCGTCGAAGACCAGGGTATAGGAGGAGCCGTTCAGGCGGCTTTCATAGATATCGCAGCCTACTTCGCGGAGCTGCTCCACCGCTTCCTGCAGGGAGGCTTTCGCGTCGCTGTAATAGGAGAAGGAGCCGCTCTGGAAGCTGAACCGCCGGGTGGTCCAGTCGCTGTCCTGGCGGAGGCCGTCCAGGTAGCTGAGCGTGAACCCCGCGCCGTTAAGCCGGGTCTCTATAAGGACCTTGCCGTTGGCCTTCAGCGAAGCGACCGCCTGCTCAAGGCCGGCTTTCGCGTCGCTGTAATAGCTGTACTGGCCGCTGACGTATTTCTCCACGCGGACTCCCCTCGGCGCCATGAAAGACAGCGAGTAGCGGGCGCCGTTCTGCCTGCTTTCCATAACGGTCAGCCGGGCCATCGCCAGCTCTTTCACGGCGCTGTCCATCGAAGCGCGCGCGTCGCTGTAGTAGGAGAAGTCGCCGCTCTCGAACGAGAAGGCCTGTAAATACTGCCCAGGGTACGGGATGGGATAACCCGGCTGGGGATGCTGGTGCCAGGGGTTATGATGCCAGTGGTTGTTGGAGTCGTGGTAGCCGGGAACGCCGGGATGATTCGGCTGGCCGGGATAATTCGGCTGCCAGGGATAATTCGGCTGACCCGGGTGGTTGGGCTGACCAGGGTTCCACGGCTGGTTGGGCTGTCCCGGGTGATTCGGCTGGCCCGGATGGTTGGGGAAACCGGGGTAAGTCGGATTGCCGGGATGATTCGGCTGCGGGTAAACCGGGTGGCCCGGCTGGGGATGAACAGGCTGCACGGGATGACTGGGCTGCCACGGATTTACCGGTTGAACAGGATGATTCGGCTGACCCGGATGGCTGGGCTGACCCGGATGGCTCGGCTGGCCCGGATGGCTCGGCTGGCCCGGATGACTCGGTTGGCCCGGATGACTGGGCTGGCCGGGATGATTGGGTTGAGCCGGATGGCCGGGTTGTCCCGGATGAGAAGGATGCTGATTGCCCGGGCCGGGCTGCGGCTGCCAGGTATGCTGGCCGGGGGCCTTGTCCGCCGTGAGCTCGTCCATCAAGGACTGCACGCTTGAGGGATCGTCAAAATCTACGGCCTGTGCTGAAACCATTACCGCGCGGCTGACCAGCGCCAGCGCCGCCAGTATCGCGAGTTTGCTTGTTCTGCGCATAAAAGACACTCCTCCGCGGAATTTATTTTTTTACTACGAATAAATTTTATCCTTTATTGAGGAGGCCCCGTATGAAGCGTAAGTCCTTGTATTTTGCGGCGTAAGGGCCGTCGAGCGCGGCTATTGGTCCTATTGAGCGCGGTCAATGACCGGGCCTGCTCCCCCGGATCCCGGAGAGAAGAACGGCAAAAATGCCAAGAGCCAAAGGACCTATTTCTTTGAGGACCTTTCGATACTGCCGGAAAAGCGGCGCATCAGCCACAATATTCCATGAACAGGCAATTCCTCATCTCTTCGGCGGCGGTCCTGGCGGCCCTTTGTTTCTGCGGCGCCGCCTCTGCCCAGGATTCCGCGCTGGGCGACCTGCTGGGGGACTATGAGAACCTGGACGCGGCGGTAAACCCGGCCGGCCTCAACGCGCCGGTCCCGGCGGCCGAAACCCGCTCGGGCAGCGAATTCGCCCATGTCGATCCCGGCCATTTAATTCCGGCAAAGCCCCTGGCCGCGGCGCTTAAATATTATAAAGCCAATTTAGCCGACATCCCCAATCCCGGCTACCTGTCGGTGATAGACTACACCCAGAACGCCAGCAATAAAAGGTTTTATGTCATCGATATGCGCACCGGCAAAGTGGAGCGGTTCCTGGTAGCGCACGGCCAGGGCTCCGACCCGAAGCATACCGGCAACGCCACCGTATTCTCAAACGAAGACGGCACGCACGCCACCTCTCTCGGCTTTTTCAGCACCGGCGGCACCTACGCCGGCCAGCACGGCTATTCGCTCAAGCTGCACGGCCTCAGCTCCACCAACAGCAACGCCCTGGCCCGCGCCATAGTGATACACGGCGCCGACTACGTGGACCCCTCCATAGTCCCCCTCGGCCGCAGCTGGGGCTGCCCCGCGGTGGAGATGTCGGTGCGGACAAAGCTCATAGACACGCTTAAAGGCGGCACCGTGATCTACGCCTACCACGAGCGTTTCAGCCGGGACTGAACTCGCCCGGCATTTCCCTTATTGAAATATGCGGAGCTTGGTGCGGCAGCGCACCAGGCCGGCTTGCGCATTAACAGCCGTAATTATTTGTCGGAAGGTTTTTGTTCGGGGGGCGGGGCGGCTTCAGGCCCGGGGACTGGCGGAGCGGGCTGCCCGGCCGCCGGCGGCGGGACCTGCACCGGCGCGGCCGCGGGCACCGGGGCCGGCTTTTCAAGCGCGTCGCCGCGGTAATGTATGATCATCGCGCCTACGCCGTATATCCCTATCAGCAGAGAGACCGCGTTCGAAACCGGCACCGAAAACATGCGCGCCATCCAGAACAGCGCCAGTCCCAGCCCGAGCGCGCTGTACGGGCTTTTCTCCGGGTCTATCACGCCCAGGAACCCGCCGAGAGAAACAAGCCCTACCCCCAGGCCGGCAAGCTGGAAAAGCATGAAGATCCACCCTATGACCGAGCCGCTGCCAATGCGGAAAATAAAAAGCAGGTAGGCGGCCAGCGCCAGCAGGAAGGAGAAAAGCGCGGCGCCGTAAAGGAAGCTGCGGCCCGGCAGGCGCCGGCCCGCCCGGAAACAGCCCTGGAAATATATCGGGAAAAACCG
>CAZJUL010000028.1:0-8069 GCA_964549095.1 uncultured Elusimicrobiaceae bacterium | reverse complement strand
TATCAGCAGCGCGTACACGCCCCACAACAGGGCCACGCCCGCCAGGCTTACCAGCAATTGCAACCAGAGAGGCTCTTCCATTTTATCCCGCCGGGCGGCGTCGCCCCCCGGGTACAAATATTATAACAATTCCCTATTCAGGCCGGCGGAGGGCGCTGCCGAAGCTCCGGCGGTCCCGCGGCGCGGAGGCACAAGACGCTTTCCGCGCGTCTTTTCCCGCCCGCCTTTCGCCGGGAACGCCGGCCCGGCTATTTTTTTGTGGGGTGCTGTATCAGGACGCCTGTCCTTTTGATCTCTTTGCGGAAGCTGCTGCCGGTGGCCGCCCAATCTATGGTTTCCACGCGGAAAGGGAAAGAGGCCGCCGCGAAAGCGGCAGCCATTTTTTCAAGCCGGGGCCCGGGGAGGGGCTTATCGGCTATCACGGCGAGGTCCAGGTAAGAGTACTGCTTTGCGGTCCCGTCGGCCCGTGAGCCGTAAACGAGCACGTCGCATTCCGGCACGTTCACCGCCAGGATGCGCTTCACTTTTTTAAGGAATACCGGTTTCAGATCTATCATTTTTTTGGCCTGCCTCATAAAACCCCTACCTATCTTCTACCATATGCCCGCCGCAATAGCAAGCGCGGGAACGGCTCAGGAAGGCTTCCCGCCCGCGCCCTTACCGGCGCCGCTTTGAACGAAGGTATAAAGCGGGTTAATGATGCTGTTGAAGATGTTCTTGAATTTGAAGAGCAGCATCGAATTCGCGTCCTGGTTGCACTGCGCGATGAGGTTCCCAGTATTGCCGAAGCCCATGAAGACCAGCTGCATCCGCAGGCTTTTCTCAAGCACGAAATGATCGAAATGGTGGGCGTAATGCGTTACGCGGTCCTGCGCCTTCACATAGATGAAGGACCAGAATTCATAGATGGCGCTCTCTTCCTGCTTCTGACCCTCCCGCTGCCTTTCTATGAACAGGACGCCGTATTTCATTTCCGCGTCCTCGGCTATATAGGCCCAGGCCACCCGGTACATATCGTTGGGCGCGAACTGGTTGAACATCGCCTTCAGCAGGGTGTATTCGTGCGCCGTGCCGCAGGCCGGCGCTTTATGATGCGAAAGGTTCAGCTGTTCCCCCGCCTCCAGGGCGGGCGGACCGCTCCAGCCCGCTTTTACCGGCACGCCGGCCAGTATGTCTTTCAGGCTTATCAAAGAAAGTTTGTTGGCTTTCAGCTGGTCCGACAGCGCTTTCTGCCGTTCAGCGGGCGCCTGCGTGCCCGATTCGCGCGAAATGTAGCCGTCCAGCAGCTGCGAGAAGTTGGGCTCAAGGTCCAGCTCGAATTTTTCAATGACTGTCTTAAAGGAGATCATAGGGGCGCATCCCGGCCGGCTGTTATCTTTCAGCCTCCCAGCCGTTTTCGCGCAGCAGGAACCTGGTATGGCCGCGGCCCTTCACTTTGTCGCCCAGCCGGCAGAAGAACAGGGAGGTCTTCTTGGTATAAGCCTTATAAAGGGCGTCACGGGCTATGCCGTCTATCCTGATATTGGAGAACGGGGCGAAATTCAGCTTGTCCCAGTCGCCGGTCTGCCTGGCCAGGTAATCTTCCATCCGCGCCACGTCGTCCACGGGGATCATCTCCAGTTCCGTTATCTGGATGTCGGCATTGCAGGCCAGCTCGTACTCGTATTCCATATCGTACGCTTTCAGGCCGAAGAAGATGCCTTCCTGCGCCTTGGTCTGCTTAAAGGCTATCACCGACGCCCGGCCGGCGTATTTCGCCAATGTCACTTTTTTATAATGCGTTTTCCCGAAAGCCTCGTTCGGCTTGCCCTCGCATCCGCTTAAGCCCAGCAGGAACGCCGCTATTATCAGAAAATATTGTTTTTTCATTTTATCCTCCTTCCCGGGTCTTTCCGGCGGGAAGGCAGCCCGGTAATCCGGGGTAACCTTATGATACAAAAAAACCGGCCGCGGACTTAAGCGGCGTGCGGCCGGTCCCGCGGCTCATTCAGCCGCTACGCAATTAGGTATACTTTCACTATTATCCGGCGGGGTTGCCGGTGGCCGTTGTTTTCCAGTTTAAAAACTTATGAACAAATTGTCCTGCGCCTCCTTATTATGTCTTTTCTCATTTTCCGGAGCCGCGGTTTTATCCGCGGAACCCGTATGCGGCGCCCCGGAAGAATGCCGCGCCGTTATAAGGTCCGCCGATAAAGAGTCCAAAATAAGCGCCATAGAGATCCTGCGAACCTTCGGAACACGCGGCGTTCCGGTGTTGTTGGAAGCGCTAAAGGACCGCGAGGCAGCGGTCCGGTCCGCCGCCGCCGGGGCGCTGGGCGAAATGGGCCCGGCCGCCAGTGCGGCCGTTCCGGCCTTAATAGAGACTTTCCGCAGCAAAGGCGGCGGTGGCAACGCTTTGTTGGCGCTGATCCGGATAGGCCCGGCGGCGAAAGCGTGCGTCCCGGAGCTGTTAGAACTGATAAAAGACCGCGACGATCAGGTTTTTACAAAAGCCGTAGACGCTCTTGGGGAAATGGGCCCGGACGCGGCAGAGGCCGTCCCAGCCCTGATCGGCCTGCTTAACGACGAGCCCGCCGTAGCGGAGGCGCTGGGATCCATAGGCGCGCCGGCGGTGCCGGCTTTATTGGAAGCGCTTAAGAGCGCCGACGCCGGGACCCGCACAGGCGCCGTGTGGGCGCTGGGGAGAATGGACCCCGGAGTAAAAGAAGTCATACCGGCCCTGATACGCTCGCTCGGGGACGCCGACTCCGAGGTCCGCGGGATGGCCGCGAATTCGCTCGGGGATATGGGTCCGGCGGCAAAAGAGGCCGTCCCGGCCCTGCTTGCATCCCTCAAGAGCGGCGATGACGATACCCGCTACGGCGCGGCACAGGCGCTCGCGCTTATCGACCCGAAGGCGGAAGAGTCAGTTCCCGCGGTCAAAAACACGCTGAAGGAAATGGAGAAAAACGTCCTCGCCGCCAAAGCGGCCGAACGGGCGAGTATCAAAGAAACCGTCCCCGAACTGATAAAAACGCTTAAAGAGGGAAACAGCATGGACCGCTCCAAGGCGTCCTGGTCGCTCAGGCAACTGGGGCCGGAGGCGAAAGAGGCCGTGCCCGCCCTGCTGGAAGCGCTGAAGGACAAAAACCAGGACGTTGTTTCCAACGCCCGCGACGGGCTTGTCCTCATCGGCCCGGCCGCGGAAAGCTCCATCCCGGCTATAATAGATCTGGTCAATGACGGCTCTTGGCAGGTCAGCGAGGCGGCGATAGGCAAACTGGCGCAACTGGGCCCGGCGGCGAAAGCGGCCGTGCCCGCGCTGATCAAAGCGCTTGGTTATAATAATTTCAAGGTTAAAACCGCGGCGTCTTACGCGCTTGGAACCATAGGCCCTGAAGCAAAGGCCGCCGTCCCCGCGCTGATAGAAGCGCTCAAGAGCACGGACGACAATGTCCATTCAAATTCCGCCTGGTCGCTGGGTAAAATAGGCCCCGAAGCGAAAGCCGCCGTACCGGCGCTGCTGGGATCGCTCAACGACGCCGTCGACAGCGTCCGCGCCAACTCCGCCGCGGCTATAGCGGAAATAGACCCGACCAGAAGGGAAAACCTCCCCGTCCTGTTGGGCTTGCTGAAAACCGCCCCTGACTGCGAGATCATCGGCGCTTTAGGCAAGCTCGGCCCGGCCGCCGCCGCCGCGGTCAAAGACCTGGCCGCAATTCAAAAGGATAACGAAGAACTGCGCGCCTGCGCCGGGAAAGCCCTAAAGAAAATAAAAGTAAAATAACGTCCCCCGAAAACAAAAACCCCGCCTTGGCGCCGCCCTAAGGCGGGACAAGCCGGGACTTAAACCGGCGTTCATAGCCGCCGGCCGGCATAGCGGCAAGCGCGGTCTCCTTAAGATCTACCGGCCGGGACCGGAGAGAACGGCGAGCGCGGCAGCGAAGCGCTCAGCCCTGGCCGGCGACTCGCGATACCAGGACGGCGGCTCCAGCTCTTGCTCTTCCAGCAGCTTGGCGCGCTTGTCGGCCTTCGGGTGGGTCTTGAGGAACCCGCCCTGTTTCCCGGTCGCCACCTCCAGCTTCCGCAGCACCTCGGCCATGGCCGAAGGGTCGTAGCCGGTCCGCTGGGCGTATACTGCCCCCTTTTCGTCGGCCTCGTACTCCTTGCTCTGGCCGTAGCCGGTGCGGTTCAGTATCTCCATGAAAGACTTCACATCGCCCTTCAGCGCGGCCAGGTCCTTGCCGGCGCTTTTGCTGCCGTAGGTCTTGCTCGCGTCCGCGGCTATGCCTATGGTGGCTTTCATGCGCCGCGCCTTGGCTATCGCCGCGGCGCCGTGGCCGAGGGCCACGTGTGCCACCTCGTGCGCCAGCACGCAGGCCAGCTGGTCCTCGTTCTCCAGCAGGCGCAGCATGCCCTTGGTAACGAACACGTAGCCGCCCAGCACGGAAAGCGCGTTTATCTCCTCGCTGTCCAGCACCTGGAAATGGTAGCCGCTGAAGGTCTGCGGCCGGTCGGACGACATCGCCACCGCCTGGCCCACTGTCTGCACATAGTCGTTCAGGGCCTCGTCCCCGAGCGGCTTATAGTTGACCATAAGCTCCGCGGAAGCCACCCTGCCGATCTGCCACTCCCCTTCCGGGTCCAGGTCGCGGGCGCTCTCCACGTTCTTTTTCGTGCGGACTCCGAAACCCACTGACTTCTGGATACCGTCGGCCGTTTTGCCTTTGATCCCGACGGCCTTGAGCACCCCGCCGACGGCGGAACTTTTTTCGTCATCCGCGGCTTCTTGGGCGGACTCATTCTCGGAGCCGGTATCCTTTTTGTTCTTCGAAACGCTCTTGCCGACGTCCTCGATAGTTTTCAGCACGTCGCCTAAACCCTTGGCCGAGGCGGAAGGCTGCCCGGCCAGCACAAAGAAAAGAAGGAAGGAATTGACGATCATTTCTTCCCCTTTTTTTTAGCTTTTGGGGGCAGCAGCGCGCCCTGGCGCAGGAACAGCAGCAGCTTGGCCTCGTCCACCGAGCGCGCCTCCAGTGCGTCTATCGCCTCCAGGTTCACCGACTCGCCGCTCTTGCGGTAATCGGCCTCCAGCGTATTGAAGCCTTTGCCGGCCAGCGTGATGTCGTCGGCGGAGGTTTTAGTGGAGCCGACGGAAGATGCCTTGCTCTTCTTCAGTTTTTTGGCGCTCACGGCGCTCTTGTGTATCCAGCCCGCGGTCTCGCCGGCCTGGACCTTGTACCAGTCGCCGGTCAGCTTGACTACCTCAAGCGGAGCGCCGAGGGACGGCTCGGCCACCGTGGCGGCGAACCACTGCGGAGATTTCTTCAGCCTGGCGTTGGCTATCTGCACGTGCACCTGCTCGGCAAAGGCGGCGGCGCCGGCCAGCAGGGCCATCAATGCCGCCGCCACGACCGTCCTGCGCGCGTTCCGCGGATATCTGTTGAACACTGTTCCTCCCGAAAATTATCGCGGCCCTTATTTTTCGTGCATCTCGTGCGAGCCGTCCCAGTCCCCGGGCGGCGGCGACTTCCGGAATTCGGCTATGCGGCCGAGCAGGACCTTGGCCGGGCCGTCATCCGGCCTGAGGCGCAGCGCCTCGGACAGGAAGCGTTCGGCGGGGTCGAAATCGCCGGCGCGGTAGCGCTCCAGGCCCCGGCCGAAGACCCCGGCCAGTTCCAGCAGTTCCTGCGGCGTTTCCCCGCGCAGGCCGAGCAGTTCGTAGACCGCCACGGCCTGGTGCTTCCCTTTCACCTTTATCAGGTCCAGCTCTCGCGCCTCTATGGCCGGGCCGGCCAGCGCGCGCGTGGAGCCGGAGAGCATCACGTAGGTGTCGTAATATTTGTTCAGGGCTTCCAGCCGTGAAGCCAGGTTGACCGCGTCGCTGATGGCCGTATAGCTGAAGCGCTTGGGCGAGCCCATATTGCCCACCGAGGCGGGGCCGGAGTTGAGCCCTATGCGGGCGTAAACCTGCGGCAGCCCCTCCTTCTCGAAGTCGCGGCGCATCGCCACCAGGCGCCGCTGGTTAAGGAGCGCGGCCCGGCAGGCGCGTACCGCGTGGTCCGACTGGTCCAGAGGCGCGTTCCAGAAAGCCATTATGGCGTCGCCGATATATTTGTCCAGCGTGCCGTCCAGGTCCAGGATCACGTCGGTCATCTCGCCCAGGTAGCGGTTCATCAGCTTAGTGAGCGCCTTGGGGTCCAGCATCTCCGAAATCGTTGTGAACCCCTGGATGTCGGAGAAGAAAATGCTCAGCTCGCGCCGGTCGCCGCCCAGGGCCAGTTTTTCCGGGTGTTCGACTATCTCTTTGACCACCTGTTTGGAGAGGTAAACGGACAGCGCACCTTGCAGGAAACGGCGCTGGCGGCCTTCGACCACGTAGCTGTAGACCGAGGCGGTGGTGAAGCCCAGCAAAAGCGAGAGCTGCGGCCCGACAAGGTCCAACCAGACGCCGCGCTTGAACAGCAGGATGGAGAGGGCGGCAGGCAGCAGCGCCGCAAGGAGGAACGCGGCGGAGCTCGCCGTGGAACCGGAGGCCAGGAACGCAGCCAGCGCGCCGGCCAGCGCGGCGAACGCTATAGCCGCGAAAACCCACCCGTCCGGAACGCGCCGGAGCGGGTCCCCGTGCAGGATATTATCCACCGCGGCGGCCAGGATCTCGGTGCCGGGGAACACCGCCGCGATCGGCGACGGGCGGTTGTCCATAAGGCCTGCGGCGGTGTAGCCGATGAAGACGATCTTGTCCTTGAACTCCGACGGGTCCAGCGCCGGCTTGCCCTTGTCCAGCTGCGCCTGACGCGCAAGGACCAGATTGCCAAGTGGATAAGAGGGATAGGTTCGCCGGCCGCCGGGCGGCCGCCTGGAAAGCGCTGAGCCGTGGAAACGGATCAGCAGCCGGCCGCCGTCCAACGGCAGCCCGGACACAGCGGTGGCCGGCGAGACCGCCTGGGCGACCGCGACAGGGAGGCTGGGATAGACTTTGTTGTTCAGTTCCACCGCCAGCGGTATGCGGCGATGGACGCCGTCCAGGTCGGGATCGGCCACCGCGTCACCGATGGCGGAAGCGGAAGCGAGAAGTTCCGGGATGGGCGGCCGCGCCGAGCGTTTGGACGCGGCGAACGCGCGCAGGGCCTGGTCTTTTTCCTCGAAGCGCTCCGGAAAGGGCTTGGCGCCGCGCTGCGGCCGCCTGCTGAACTCGGAAGCGAACAGCACCTTCACCCCGCGCTCCGCGGCGCGCTTGACCGCGGCCGCGAACTCGGCGTCCTCGCCCGCGCCGTACGGGGATGCGCTGGTGAACAGGATGTCGAAAACTACTGCGCGCGCCCCCGCGGCGCCCAGGAAATCCAGGACCGCGGCGTACATGCTCCGAGGCCAGGGCCAGGGCACGCCCTCCTCTTCGAAATGATCCAGGCTTTGCTGGTCCAGCATGGCCAGCGCTATCGAACGGTCCGCGCGGGTTGGGTCCGAAAAAGAACGGAAGCGCCAGTCCAGGGTCTTCAGCTCCATCATCCGGTAGAGGTCCGTCTGACGGGCCAGGAAAATAGCCCCGGCCAGCACGGCCAGGATCGCGGCCAGCGGCAGGAATTTGCGGCGCGCTCGCGACAGGAAAGACCGGCGCTCGCCGGAACCAGTGTTGCCGCCCATGGGTGACATAAGCAGATTATGGTAAATTGGGCCGCATAAATCAATTCGCGGCGGCCGCCTGAATTTGATAAGATAAACGAAACTTGGTCAGGAGGGTACAAATGGACGAACAAACGACGCAGCAGGCACAGCCGCAGCCGGAACCGCAGCCCCAGCAGCAGGCGCAGGACCCGAACCAGGCCGACATAGACAACAACAAAGTGATGGGCATACTGGCCTATATTTTTTTCCTTATTCCGCTGCTTGCAGCCAAAGACTCCAAATTCGCAATGTACCACGCCAACCAGGGCCTGATCCTTTTCCTGTGCATGGTCGGCCTCTATGTCGTCGGGGCGGTGCTGCCTTTCATCGGCTGGCTGCTGTTGCCGCTCGGCAATCTGGTTGCCCTGGTGTTCATGATCATCGGCATCATCAACGCCGCCAAAGGCGAAATGAAGCCGCTCCCC
>CAZJUL010000027.1:2929-17094 GCA_964549095.1 uncultured Elusimicrobiaceae bacterium | reverse complement strand
CTGCGTCTTTTCCCTGACCTATATAGCCGGCTACCTGCTGCAGATCGGGTTTCTATGGCGGGAATTTAAGTTCCCCAGACCGACTTTTTCTTTCCAAGCTTCGGCTCAGATCTGGCAGGAAGCAAAAATGCTCCTGCTGGCAAAGATAGCCGGCACTATAGGGAAATACCTGGAAGCCCCTGCCGCGGCGCTGGCAGTTTCTACGGAGGCCGCGGCGGTACTGGTCCTGACAGGCCGCGTCCTGACCGCGGTGCAGATGTTCGCCGACAGGGTCGGTTCTGCCGTTTTCGCCGGCCTGTCCCATATTTCCGCCAGGGCCAGGGAGAGCGGGGATTACGCCGTAGTCAGGGAAGTGATCGTAGTGTCCACCATCGTCTCCGGGCTGGGAATAGGGTTTTCGCTGGCGCTCTCCGCCCCGGTCATCAGCGTCTGGGTGGGGGAGAAGGCGTTCGGCGGTACCGCCCTGCTGTTCCTGCTGGCGCTCTCTTCATTCGTGTCGTCGAGGAAAGACCTGATCTCCTCCCTGCTGGTGGCGCTGGGGCAGATAAAAAGCGCGTCTAAATGGCTGGCGGCTGAAGCTATACTGCGCGTGGTCTGCATCTCTGTATTCGCCTACTTTTTCAAAGTCCCGGGCATACCGGTAGCCGCGGCCCTGGCCGCTTTCATAACCATTATAGGCCTGAACCGCGTCTTTACGCGGCAGTTCGTTCCGGATAAGGCCATGCTTTATTCCCCTGGCGTCAAAGGCTGCGCCATAAGCCTGTGCCTGGGGCTCCTGTATATGTATATCTCCCCCGCGATCACCACCTGGACCCAGATAGGGGTACACAGCTTTGCTTTCGGGACCCTGCTCCTGGCGGCAAATTTGTTCGACGGTGAATGGCGGACCGTACTGTTCCATACCATCAACGCGACCAGCAGGGAGCTTAGGTCGGGGAAAGGCGTATTGTGAACAAGCCGAAAGATGACGCTGAGCTGAAGAATATCGGTCCAGGCCCGGATAGCGCCGGTGCCAGCCACTTTCCTGAAACCCACCCGCCGGAAACAATGCATTCCGGCAGGCTGCTGGCCGGATTGCTGTTGGCCCACGCCGCTGTTCTTATCCCGATGCGGTTCTTCGGCTACGAATTAAGCCGCTACTGGAGCTTATTGAGCGTGACCGGGGCGGCCTTCGCCGGTTTGCTGGTCTTTTCAGCAGTATACATCGGACGGGCCTTCGGTAAAAAGGCCGTTTATATCCTCTGTTTAGCGTTCGCGCTGAAGGTGGGTCTTGGCGTCTGGCATTACCTGTTTTTCATGGACGCGGATTATTTCACCACCATGAACGCCTTCTCGTATTTCCATGATTTTGAATGGATGAATAATAAAATGCAGGCCGCCGCCGATTTCTGGCGCGAGGAAGGATTTTCCCCGTTACCCGCGACTTTCTATTTTGGGAATAAAAATCCTTTCCTGCTGGCCTATAACGGCGTCCTGTATTTTTTAAGCGGCAATAATCACCTTAATATTTCCCCGTGGAACGCGCTGCATTCCATTTATGTGGCTATCCTGGTAGGCGCGCTGGCTTTGCAGGCCGGCGCCACCAAAACGCAGGCCCGGTTTGCCTTGGCTATAGCGGCTTTCCAGCCGTTCGGGTTTATTTCTAACCTTATGTGGCGGGATTCTGTCGGCCAGTTCTGGCTGGTCTTAGGCGCTTACCTGCTGATCGCGACCCGGGAAAAAAAATGGTGGTGGGTATTAACCTTGCCGGCCGCGGGGTTCTTCGCGTGGTCCGTCAGGCAGCCGTACCTGCTTTTGCTGATTGCCTTGGCCGCATATATGCTTGCGTCAGCCTATCGCTCTAAAATGAACATGTGGCTGATCCTTTTGTTTTTCGGAGCAATAGCGGTCGGGCTTAACGTCCTGCCTGCGGTTATGGGACTGGCCCTGGATAGATTCCAGGGAACTTCACAACTCTCCTTTGATTTCTTTCTGTTCCCGCTCCGCATCGTAAGAGCTATTGCGGGGCCTTTCCCCTGGTTCCAGCTGTTTATGGGTGTGGATGGCGCAGAATATATGCCGGTCGACTTTATACAGGCGGTATATAACCTTGCGCTTATCATCCTTGTAGTTCCCATCGCAATAAAAAAGTGGAAAGAAACAGGCCGCCTCGATCCAAGTTTTGTGTTAAGCGCCTTGCTCTTTATTACCGCCGCGCAGGCTGTCGGCGTTCATATATCCTATGTGTCCATAGGAATGGTCTTGCTGCTGCCTTTGGTTTGCAGGGTTCCCACGGCAAAGTGGCATAAAACGTTCTTTTTGTGCCTGCTTGGATTTATAATCGCGAATACGGCATATTGGCTGCTGGGACTCGCCGGGAGCGGGGTTGTCCAGGGGCTCACCGGTTATTGATCCCGCAGCCGCAGAACCTGTCAAGGGAGGGGCAAGGGCCGATTTTGTATAATAGTACGGGAAACTTAAGAATATGCAAAGTATCGCGGACAAGCAGATATACAGGCCTTATATCGACGGGCTCAGGGGCCTGGCGGTCCTTTCCGTGCTGGGCGTACACCTGCCGACCAATTTCCACTTTCCCGGCCTGGAGCCGCTGGTCGCGGCGGGCGCGCGCGGGGTCCAGCTGTTCTTCCTTTTAAGCGCTTTTACGCTCTTCCGCTCCTCCAAGAATAAATACCAGAAAGAGGCTTCACCCAGGCGCAACTTTTACATCCGCAGGTTTTTCAGGATAATGCCCCTCTGGTGGATCTCCACGCTGGTTTACGCCATCGCGGACGGCCGCTCGCTGGCCAATACCATTCCCAGCATATTCATGTATTTCGGCTTTATCCGGTTCGACCCCGTGAGCGAGGCTTTCCCGCTGGGATGGTCGATCTTCGTAGAAGAAACATTCTATATCCTTTTGCCCCTTATTTTCGTCTTTATATCGGACATAAAAAAAGCTTTTGTGTTCTTTGTCACTCTCTCGGTCCTGTCCGTGGTCTGGATCAAAACGGCTGCTTTATTCGGTATACCGTCGACTAATTACTTTATATCGCTCTTTCCTATAGCCCAATGGCCGTGCCTGGCGCTGGGCATCCTGATCTATTTTATCTCGGAACACCCGGAGTTCGACGCAAAGTTCCTGAAGAACGTCAAACTGATGCGATGGACGGAAGCGGCCGCTTTATTGATGGTCTGTTTCCTGTACAGCTCTAATTTCCTCGTCATGACCATCCCCCTGGCGCTTTTTTTCCTGCTTTCGATATCTGCCAGGACCCTTTCAGGGAAGATAGCCCGCCTCGGGATCATACGGCAATTCGGCATTTGCTGCTATTCGATCTACCTGTTCCACATTGTTTTGATCAGATACCTCGAACCTGTCAGGGTCTGGTGCCTTGAGACCCTGCACCTTACCGGCGCGCCGGGGGAGATAAGGTATCTGGCCTGGTTCCCCATCTTCGCGGCGATAAACCTGCTTTTCGGCGTAATCTGTTTCCAATTGATAGAGCGCCCCTGCGTAGACCTCGGGAAAAAGCTTATACGCAGCCTGGAACCGCGCAAAGCCGGCCCCGGCCACCTCCCCGTTAAAGAATCCGCGGCGGAACCTCAGCGGCACGCCTTGCCGGATCCAGGAATAAAGAGCAGTCCGTCTCCACAGTAAAACCATAATGCCCTATGAGGATCCGGATCTGTAAACAGCCGCAGTCCGGTCCAGTCAGCCGCTAATACAACCGCATCTTCATTAAATAAACAGGGGAGCGATATAAATGCCAAAGCCAGATACATCATCGGAAGGAAATCGACCGCTCAACCGGAAAGTATTAGTGACCGGGGGCTGCGGAATGATCGGTTCCAATCTTGTGAAACGCCTCTTAAAAGAGCGGTTCGATGTATATGTGATAGATAATCTCTGGCGCGGAAAGCTGGAATACCTGAATGACGGGTCCGGGGTCCCCGTTGTCGATCTTGAGCATAACTTTTTCAATATCGATCTTTCAGTTCCGGGCGCGTGCGACCATATCGTGAACAGTATGGATTATGTCGTTCATCTGGCGGATATTGTCGCCGGGATCGATTATGTTTTTAATAATCAGGGGGATCTTTTCAGACAGAACAACCTGATAAATTCCAATGTGATAAATTCCTGCAGAAAAGCCGGGAAAGAGAAGATCAGGGGCTTTATATACGTGGGAACCGCGTGCAGCTTTCCGTATACACGGCAAAACAAGTTGGAGGCAATTCCGCTGAAAGAAGAAGAGTTGTTCCCCGCGCTGCCTGAATCCGCCTATGGGTGGAGCAAGCTGATGGGGCAACTGGAAACCGGGTATATGGAAAAGGAAGCCGGCATCCCCTGCTGTACATTGATGTTCCACAATGTTTACGGTTCACCCTGTGATTTCGGCGAACGCAGCCAGGTCATCCCCGCCTTGATCCGGAAGGCGGTAAATTACCCCGGAGAGCCCTTTCATGTCTGGGGCAGCGGGCTTCAGGGGAGAGCGTTCATCCACGTCAATGATATCGTCGACGCTGTCTGTCTGGCTCTGGAAAAAGGATGGGGGCACGGCCATATTCAGATCGGGCCTGATAGATCGACTACCATCAGGGAAATCGCTGAAACCATAGTAAAGATATCAGGCAAGGATATCGACGTTTACTATGACACTTCCAAGCCCGAAGGCGACAAAGCGAGGTGTGCGGATTATTCAAAAGCGCGGTCAGTGCTCGGTTGGGAACCAAAAACAAAATTAGAGGATGGGTTGAAAGAACAGTATGAGTGGGTCAAGTCTCAAATTGAGGGCAAGAACAATGAAAATAGTTAGGTTCCAGGGGGGATTTGGAAATCAAATGTTCCAATATGCCTTTCTGGTGGCATTGCAGGAGAAATTCCAGGAGGAAGTTCTGGCGGACATTACGATGTTCGAGCATTATGAAACACACGATTTTTGTTTGGTCGATTTTTTTGGCATGGAATTGAAACTGGCTGACAGCTCGAACCTGAATAAAGTGACACGCTATTACAAAAATGCGCTGCTGCAAAAACTGACCGACAAGTATCTGCCCCCCAAAAAAACAGTATATCAGGAAAAAACCATATGTAAGTTCGATGAATCCTCTTTTGACGATGTTGAGGATAGGTATTATGCAGGCTACTGGATCAATACCGGCTATTTCAGTACTGTCGAAGACAGGATCAGAAAAGCGTTTGTATTTAAACGCGGACTCGACAGCAAGAATCAGCAGGTACTGGATGAGATCAGCAAGAGCGAATCAGTCAGTATTCATGTCAGAAGATCCAATTATCTCCAATTCGGGGGTCAATTAGAATGTCCTCTCGAATACTATAAAGCCGCTATAGAGCATGTTTTAGAGAAGAAGGGAAAGGTTTCGTTTTTCGTGTTTTCCGACGACATCGCCTGGTGTAAAGAAAATATCCCCGCGCTAGTGGGCGGCTCGGCTTGCTTGTTTATCGATTGGAATAATGAAAGGGCAAGCCATTACATCGATATGCAGTTAATGGCGGCTTGCAGAAGCAACGTTTTAGCCAACAGTACCTTTAGTTGGTGGGGGGCCTGGCTGAATAATAACCCTGACAAAATAGTTACTGTCCCTAAAAAATGGGCTGAAAGATTAGAGTATGACAAGGGGTTAATATTGCAGGATTGGATAGTCTTATAATTTAGATCGTGAAGCAACTGAAGCGAAGGTCTTGAGTATCAACTGGGTTTTATCTGCTGAACAGCTTGATAGTGCGTCTTATCATGTGTGCAAATTCCGACCAGCGCGATTCCAGAGGTACGGCTGAATACTTTGCGGGATAGCCCATCATCTGCTGTACCTCTTCGACATCCCGACACTCCGCCAAAATCCGCACCTTGTCCGCTGGGATCCTTTTGCGGAGCAATGGACCGATGCGGTTTTGGTTCCGGCCGCGCGATCCGCCTGGTACTTGGTCGTCTCCGATAACATGGGTAAAATCCTGATAGCCCTGAATCGCCCCATCCGCATAACGAATGCCCAGGTAAGAGCATATTTCCTTTAGCACTTTAGCGGGTTCCCGGCAAAAATCCTCATACCGATAAATAGGTACCGGGTATTTCTTAAGCTGTTCAACGAATAACCGGTACGAGGCGAAGAACGGCGCCGGGTCCGGAGTTCCCCTTGAGATCCAGATGTCTATTGCGTCCCGGACAAAAGCGAACGGCCTAAGACCGGTTTCCGCTGAAAGCTGCTGAAGCGTGAGCAGGCGGCAAGGCGGAGTCCCGCTGTTCGTGGAATGGGGGTTGAAATTAACGAATGTCCAGTCCCGGATGAGCAGCTCAAGGCGATTGTCGGTGCAATGTCTCCGTAACTCCCTGACCCTTTCCACGAAAGTTGCGCCTTTAAGCTCCAGTCCAAGCCATTCTTTTGCCTGCGAGATCAGGGTGACCCTTTTCAGCCCCGGGTCTAATTGATCGGAAAGCGCCTCAACCGCCGGGTTGACCTCTGAAGCTATAAAAACATCCGGCTGCACCCCCAGGCATTTGTTAAGCACCGTCCCGCCGGAGCGCGCATAGCAGATCATTAACCCCAGCTTTGATTCAAAACCGTCTTTGTGTTTATTTTCCGGCATAGGTGTTCCCATTGGCGGCGCTTATTTGCAGGCGGTTCATCTCCCGCTTCAGCAAAAGAGCTACCCATATAAAATGGAAGAGATTGGTAATTACCATCGCGTAGACCACGCCGGCCAATCCCGAATATGCCGCGCCAGCGAAGGTGAATAACGCACCCACTACATAGGAAACATTTTTAGGCAGCAGCAGGATATTGGTCGTCTTTTGCGACTGCATGGCCATCGCGCAAAAGTGTGAGGAAGCGAACAGCCCTGAAGCCAGCACCAGCAGCGGCATGAAGCGGGAAACCTGTCCATAGGCGGGGGCGGCCAGCAAATGGAAGATTGGCTTGTGGAAAAAATACGCCAGCGCGGTTATGAACAGCATACCGATAAAAGACAGCAGGGTAACGCGCCAGGCGAGCTTGAACACCCCATAGAGGCGTGCGGGGTCGGAAGAATCACCTGCGCGCTGGAAATATACCGGGGAAAGGAATTGTACGCCCATGGCCGCCAGCATCATGAACGGATAGTAGCCCAACTGGAACAATACAGCGTAATAGCCCGTATCAGCCGTAGAATTAAAGAACTGCAGGGCCCACCGTCCCGACGACAGATAAACCCATAACAGGATCCCCCAGGTTGCTGAGGGCCAAGAATACTCTACTAGTAACCGGCGCCAATCTGTCGGTTTGCTGTCAGTCGCGGGAATGTGCGCGCGGCCTTGAGCGGTGATCCGCAAAAAGAAAACTGCCTGTGTCCCGAGTATCAGCAGGGCGGAGAGCAGATACCCCGCCATGGCCGCGGCGGCGGCCGCCCCGGTCAGGGTTATCAAAAAGGCGGCGAACATGAACCTGGCCCAGGGTTCCATTCCCTGGCGGAGAGCGACTACAGAACGTTGGCGTGCGGAGTTTTGTATGCCGACCAGTATAGTGCTGTAACCGCTGAGGATGGCAAATATAAAGGCCGCCGCGGTAATGCCGGTATAGCCGGCCCGCCCGGCAAGCGCTAAACCGGCGACTATGATTAAAAGCGCAAGAAGGATAATGCCTGTAGCGGATAATACCAGCCGTTGCAATGCGCTGAAATACCCGGCAAAATTACCCTTTTCCTGCGCCGGCGCATAAAACCGGGCCGCCCCGCCGGCAAGCGGTCCGAAGACAGTCTGGTTTACCAGCATTGCCGCCGTCATTGCTAGTGACAATTCGCCGTATGCTTCCGGATCCATTAACCCGGTCAGTACGCGCAGGCCGAAAAGGGAACCGATCACCGCCATCGCCTGGCCGAAAATAATCCACAAGCCCTCTTTGGAAAGACGTCTGCTGTGCACTAAATTCGGATAGGGATTCGATATGGACATCAGAAGGCTTTAGTAACAAACGCTGAGTAGATGTTTGGTTAAATAGTGTGAACCCTTGCTTCCCTGTTAAAAAATATCCGCTGCTGTTCTCATATTGTACAATACTAGTAATGTGGTAAAGAATCAAGCGGTTTTAGCATCATGTTGAAATATATAGTCGAAACATTCCTTGATCTGGTATTTGGCAAGCCCTTGCCGGTTTTGTCGGAACTGGAACAAAAGTACCTTTTGGAGTTAAATAATACCTTTCAGAATACTCCTCTGCTTGATACCAAAAACGCCTCCCCTTCTGAATCAGTATGGTTGGCTAATTCCAATCGTTTACGTGAGCTGGTCCTGACTGGAGACCCTAGGAGGTTCCTGCGCTGGGATGTTGTCACGCGTACAATGTTTATTTCTTACGCCCGGTATATTGATCTGGAAATCAAATATCTCAAGCGGTTAAACGATTGGTCTTCGCGTTGGCGCCCAGCTATACGGGAATCTTCTACCGGCTATCCAACTCGGTGCATCTTTTACCCTGCCAGCAGCGCCAACCTAATACATCACGCTTATCACCTGGCGCGACACGAAGAAAGGACTGGTGTCCGCGCTGAGGATTTAGACCTTGTGTTTGAGTTCGGCGGCGGTTATGGTAGCATGTGCCGATTGTTTTATAACCTCGGCTTTAAGGGAAAATATGTTTTGCTGGATCTGCCGGGTTTTTCGGCATTACAGCGGTATTACCTGAAAACCCTGGGTTTGCCAGTGCTGGCAATGCCGGAATTCGCGGAATCCCGGCACGGAATTCTATGCACATCAGATACTATGGTGGTGCGGGATATGATTAGGAATACGTATGATTTTAAAAAATCAATGTTCATTGCGACATGGTCTATTAGTGAATGTCCAATTGCTCTCAGGGATATGATTATGCCTTTTGTCGCGGGTTTCAATTCTTTTCTCATCGCCTATCGCGATGAATTCGGCGAAGTGGATAATTCCGAGTATTTCTCGCACTGGAAGGGAATGCTTGATAATGTGAATTGGCATTTGTTGCCGATTGCGCACATTCCAGATAACACATACCTATTTGGGAAGCATGTATCAAAAAATAAGTAGCACTTCGGTATGGTGCCTTTGGTTCTTACCGCCTGATGGTTTTCCGATCCAGAACGCATTGATAGCCTTTTCTGCGTCTCTGTCGCTACCGCGTCTTATAATATAGTTATTATTAAACTGCTATTTGCCCACGACGGCAAATAGAATGTAAAATATGATATCCGGCCAGGTTATAGTATGCCTGGCCGGATTTAGTACCTTATGCAGGCAAGACCTATCATGCGCATCTTATTCCTTGTCCATTCGCTTCGCCGGGGGGGCGCCGAGCGCGTCCTGCTGGAAGTGGCTTTGGGCCTGCGGGCAAAGGGCCATATGGTGGAAGTCGCTTCCTGGCTGGATGTGGATGAGTATCAGGAAGAGAGATACGCCCCGGTGCCGCGGCGCTTCTTGATGCGCAAAGAGGATTACAGCTGGCCCTGGGGAGTCCCGGCCGCCGCGAAAGCGTTAAAAGACGCCGTAGAAAAATTCAAGCCGGATATTATCGAGATGCACACCCCTACGGTCGCCTGGGTGGCGGCTTGGGCGGAGCTGAAGATCCCGTATTTGCATGTCCTGCAGGGTTATGGTGCTATAGTCCGTGAGGGTTCTTTTAAAGATTGGGCGGTTCGGACCGGAGACAGGTTCGCGGAGAACCAGCTGAACGCCGATTTTATAGTGTCCGCGGCCCCCATGGCCGAAGTCGCGGCTAAGCATTTTGCTGTAGCGTCTTCCAGGTTCGTGTGCGTGCCCAATGGCATAGACGTGCTGGCTTTTCATCCGCCTCAGAAGCCCCTTCTGCCCGCCCCGGTCATAATGATGCTCGGGACGCTGGCCCCGCACAAAGGGCAGGCGTTCGCCATACCGGCAATGACGGCACTGCTGGAACAGGTGCCGGGGGCTAAATTGATGATCGTGGGTGATGGCCCGGACCGCCTTCGGCTGGAGGCCCTTGTAAAAGAGGCGGGCTTAGACGGTAAAATCGAGATTCTTGGCCGCCGTAAAGACGCGTTCGAGCTTATGTCGGCTTCCCATATTTTCTGGCATTTGAGCGAAAGCGAAGGCCTCCCGATGGTCATACTCGAAGCCATGGCTTCCGGTCTGCCGGTGGTCGGCTTCGATGTGCGGGGCACCAGGGACGCGGTGGCTAACGGGGAAACGGGACGGCTTCTGCCGTTCAAGGATACGGACGGGGTGGCGCAGGCGACCGCCGCCGTGCTGAAAGACCCCGCCTCGTACCAGGCGATGGCGCTCAAGGCCCGCAGGCGGGCGGAAACGAATTTCAGCCTTGAGGCAATGGTGGCCGGGCACGAGAAGGCCCTTGCCGCCGCGGCGGGGAAGCTGAATCCATGAGCATAAAAAGCGTGGCCGGGTCTTATTTAAAAATAGCCGCCGACCTGGCGTCGCGCCGCGGCATAGCAAGTTTCGGCGGTTTCTTGCGCGATTACCGCGCCGTTAAAAAAACCGTCCTGGAAAAGATATCCGGGGTTATGGCCAAATATAAGCTCAATAACCCGGTCATCTCCTTTGAAAAATACCTGGACATAGACTACTGGCTGTGCGAGAATTTGCGCCGGGTTTACGCGCTGGGACTCCATAAGCGCGACAGAAAGCTGCGCATACTGGATATAGGCACGGGGGCGGCCTACTTCCCTTACATTTGCCGGCATTTCGGCCACGAGGTTGAGGCCGTGGACCTCCCGGGCAACGAAATGTACAATGAAATTATTTCCGCTTTCGGGATAAAAAGGTACGACCGGAGCATCTCAGCGTTCCAGGACCTGGGAATTCCCGGTAAGTACGATCTCGTTACCGCCTATATGATCTGCTTTAACTGCCATAAGCAGCCTGCCCTGTGGCATATACGGGAATGGGAGTACTTCCTGGACGGTCTGCGTAAGAACAATCTGAATCCCGGGGGGGAAGTGTTTCTTGCTTTCAACGCTGAGACCCCTGAAGAGCCGGTCAGTAAAGAACTGCTGGCATACTTCGCCGCAAATGGGGCGAAGATAGACGGAAGCACGGTCCTTATTCCCGGCGATTATAAATACCCCGCGAAACCATGAGATCCATAACTGTCCGCGCCATCGGGGGATTGGGCAACCAGCTGCACTGCTACGCTTTCGGCAGGGCCGTGGCGGCGCAGAACGGCGCGGATCTGAAGATGGACGCGGAATCCGGGTTCTGGAACGAGCCCTATAACAGGGAATATCTGCTGGACCGGTTCCCCGGTCTTCTGGGGAACCGCGCCGGGTTTCGCTTGGAAAGCGGGTCGTCCCGGTTGCTATACCGGATCGCAATGAAAGTTTTGCGGCTGATAAGCAAAGTCATTCCGGTTCCCTTTAAACTGGTCATAGAGGAAGAGCACCCGCGGCATTACCAGCAGGAGGTGCACCGCGCCAAGTACAGGTTCAATCCTTATTTCATTGGCTACTGGGCGTCATACCTTTATTACCAGGACATAGAAAAGGAACTTCGGCGGGAGCTTAAGCCGCCGGCGCCGACGCATCCCGCTGCACTTGAACTGCTGGCGAAGGTAAGGGCGGTCCGGTCCTGTTTTATACATTGGCGGTCGTATAAAGAGGAAACGACCATGAACCGCCACGATTACAGGGAGTATTACCGCGCCGCAGTGGAATTTGTGTTTAAAAAGTATCCGGACATCGTGTTTTTCGTTTTTTCAGACGACCCGCCCCAGGCGGCAAAAGAATTGAGCTTCCCGGGGCATAAAGTGATCTATGCCGATCTGTCCGCTGCGCGGGAAAACGCGCAGGTCTTCGCCGACTTCTATCTGATGTGTATGTGCGCCCACGCAATTATCGGCCCGAGCACCTTCAGCTGGTGGGCGGCTTGGCTGGGAGAGGACCGCGAGGATAAGATAGTTGTATTCCCGCGCGGGGTTTCCCCCTGGTGGGACGAATGTCCTCCTCCGCACTGGATCGGGTTGGACCTGACGGGCAGCTTGAAATAGCTGCGGATAACCATTGGAATTATGAAGATATTACTTGCCGGCAGCTGGACCTGGCTGCAGAATGAAAAAGCGTTCGGCGACGCCCTGACTAAGCTGGGGCACGAGGTTGTCCCGTTCGCTTTCCGCGAATATTTTAAAGGTAAACTGGGAGTCTACCAGGAGGCCCTGCCTTTACCCGGCCCGGCTTTGTGGAGGCTGAACCGGGCGCTGGCGCAAAAGGCCGCCTTTACCCGGCCCGATGTGATCCTGGTCTGGAACGGCACGCACGTCCTGCCGCGCACGCTCAAAAAGATGAAAGCTGCGGGGGCCTGCCTGGTATCATACAGCAATGACGACCCGTTCGGCCCGGCGGTACACGGCCATACCCCCTGGCATCATCATTTTTTGTGGATGTGGTACCTTAAATGCCTGCATCTATTCGACGTCAATTTCGTCAATCGGCCAGTGAACATCCGGGAGGCCGCCTCATTCGGGGGCAAGAATGTCCACGTTATGAAGTCTTATTTTATCCCGGAGTATCACCGTCCCGTGCCGCTTTCCGCCGATGATTCCGCGAGGTTCTCCTGCGACATAGTGTTCGCCGGGCATTACGAGCCGGACGGGCGGGAAGAATGCCTGCGGGTGCTGGTCAAAGCGGGGGTCCACGTGCGGCTGTTCGGCGGCGTTTACTGGACGGAAAAAGTGCTGGGCGACCTGGCTTCGTACTTCGGGACGCCCGCGCCGGTCCGCGGCGACGATTACGCCAAAGCGCTGTGCGGGGCCAAGATCTGCCTGTCCTTCCTTTCCAAGCTAAACCGAGACACCTATACCAGGCGCTGTTTCGAGATCCCGGCCTGCGGCAGGGTGCTTTTATGCGAACGGACCGAAGACCTCCAGAAGATGTTCGTCGAGGGAGAGGAAGCTGAATTTTTCTCGAACAAAGAAGAGCTTCTTGAAAAAGCGCGCCGCCTGCTGGGCGATCCGCAGTATTTAGCGCGCATTGCGGAGGCCGGCAGGAAGCGCGTATGGGCGGACGGGCACGATGTTGTGAGCCGCGCCGGGCAGTTTTTAAAGGTTGTCGGCGAGGTCCGGCGGCCCTAGCGGCGCATAGAATAAACAACACGGGATCATTTAATGCGTACTGAAACAATTAAAACGATCAAGCCGGCAAGGATATGTCTTGAACTGACCAACCATTGCGACCTGGCCTGCGTTTTCTGCGACCGGGAGCGCCTGAAGGGCAAAGCGATGGTCCTGAAGGATATGCCGGACGAACTGTTCGGGAAGATCCTCCGGGATATAAAGAATGCCTATTCCAGGCGCGACAAGCTGGAAACCCTGGTCCTGGTGGGGCTGGGGGAACCGACGCTGACCCGCGGGCTGGCCCGCCACCTGGACACTATAAAAAGCCAGGCGCACCTGTTCAGGAACATCGAGCTGACCTCTAACGGGGTCTCGCTCACCGAGCAGAAATCCGCGATGCTGCTGGATTCCGCGGTCAACTGCTTCGCGTTCTCCATAAATTTCTCTGACAGGGAAGCTTACGCGAAAATGATGGGCAGGGATAAGTTCGATACGGTGGTGAAGAATGTCCGGGATTTTCTGCGGCTGAAAAAGGAAAAGAACAACAGGGCACTGGTGCGGATACAGCTTTTTACGGAACGCGGCGCGGGCCCGCGGGACCTGGCAAAAATGAAAAGCCTTTTCCCTGGCGCGGAAAACGACCGCCTTGTCGTATTCCACCTGCAGCCGATATACAACAAGCCCGTGGTCCAGGATAATTGCGGTTCCCTCGAACTGGTCAAAAGCCCCGGGGACCGGCATCCGTGCTGGTGCATGTACTCTATAGTCTACATAGACGTGGAAGGATTCGTATACCCCTGCACTATCGGCAACGACAGCTACCGGAAGGGTTCCGCCCTGAATATCGGCAATGTCCTGAATGACGAATTGATCAGTATCTTTAATGACGGCAAGATAAAGCAGGCCAGGGCGAGGGCGGAATCTGGCCGTCTCGCTTTCGAGGAATGCAAGGACTGTAATATCTGGACGCTGATGCCGAACGTTTTCAAATACGATAAGCAAAACGGCGCCTGGAAAAAGCGGAAAGCGTATGAAGCCCTGATCAAGCTGAAAGGCCGGATAAATCCGGCCATTACGCGGCTCCCTTATCCGCTGCAGAATTCGTTAAGACAGTTTTATTCAATGATCTT
>CAZJUL010000027.1:0-2910 GCA_964549095.1 uncultured Elusimicrobiaceae bacterium | reverse complement strand
CAGGAAGATCGGCTGAGGGGCGGTATAGCCAGCGTCAGCGCCGCGGCCCGGTTTTAATATGCGCATAGTCAATATCATGCAGGGAACGCACCTGGGGGGCACGGAGCACGCCTCCCTCCGGCTAATGCTCGCCCTGAAAGAGAGGGGCCATTCGTTCGAGGTGATCTCCCTGACGCCTATCGGGACGCTCGGCCCCGTATTGCAGGAGCACGGCATACCCGCCAGGGGATTCGCTTACGGGGGGAGGGGCGGCTGGCGCGATTATTTCACGCTCAGGCGCGCTTTAGCCTCCGTCCAGGCGGACGCGCTGCTGATGACCGGCAACAATCTCATGGCTATGCTGGCGCTTGGCGCGTTGTGCCGGGGCCGAAGGGTGCTGGCCGTTCATTTCCACCATACCGGGGTTAAACCCGCGTGGCAGTGGCGGCTCATCTACCGCACGGCCTGCAGCCGCTTCCCGGCGGGGACCTTCCCTTCTGATTTTATACGCGCCGAGGCGGAAACGCTCTACCCGCCGGTAAAGCCGCTCGCCCGTACGGTGCGCAACCCTCTGCAGATGCCGGCCCTGCCTTCCGAGAAAGAACGAGCGTCCGACCGCCGGGCCCTTGGGCTGCCGGAGGACGCGCCGGTCATAGGCAACGCCGGCTGGTTGATACCCAGGAAGCGGTTCGATGTCTTCCTTCGCGTCGCCCAAAAGGTACTTCTAAAGCTGCCGAACGCGGTCTTTGTGATAGCCGGGGACGGGGAGGAAAGGGCGAAACTTGAGAGGCTGGCCGGGGAGTTGAACATAGCGGGGAACGTGAAATGGCTGGGCTGGCAGAAAGACCTGTCCCTGTTCTACCCAAGTCTTGACGTCCTGCTGTTCAATTCCGACTGGGACGCGATGGGCCTGTCTCCCCTGGAAGCCGCTGGCTACGGCGTGCCGGTGGTTGCGTCGGTGGAGCACGGCGGCCTGAATGAAATGGTCATAAACGACGGTCACGGCTTCCTGCTCCCCGCCCATGACATCGCCGCGCTGGCGGAAAAAACGGTTTACTTCATTAAAAATAAAGAAAAAGCACGGGCGGCCGCGTTGGCGTGCCGCGCCAGAATAGCGGAGCTTTGTGACGCCGGGAAGATCGCGCAGGAGATAGAAGCAATGTTCAAGGGGCCGCCCAATGCCTGAGAAAGGGGCGCAAATGATAGAAACCGCGTTCCTGTGCGACCGCATGGGCCCGTATCACTATGCGCGCCTGAGCGCGGCCGGCAGGCTCTTGAAAATTACAGGTATAGAGTTTTCCGCCTTGGACCATACTAACCTGTGGGAACCATATGACGACCGGGAATGCCGGCGTATAACCCTGTTCGCGGATAAACCGATAATAGAACAGCCGTTCGCCCTGGTGATAAAAAGGGTGCGCAGTGTTCTGGACGGGCTCAAGCCGCAGGCGGTGGTTGTCTCAGGTTGGGACGCGCTGGTTTCGCTGGCCGCGCTGCAGTGGTGCGTGAACATCGGAACCCCGGCGGTAATGATGTCGGAAAGCCAGGAGCGGGACGAGCAGCGCACGTGGTGGAAAGAGGCCGTCAAGCGAAAAATAGTGGGGCTGAATTCCGCCGGATTTGCGGGAGGGGGTCCGCAAAAAGCCTATCTCAAGGCCTTGGGCATCCCCGAAGAGCGGATATTCACCGGCTGCGACGCCATAGACAACGACTATTTCGCCAAGGGGGCGGACCTGGCCAGGGGACAGGCGGCCGCTTTAAGGGATAAGTATTCCCTGCCGGAAAAGTATTTCCTGTCGTCCGGCAGGTTCGTGCCCAAGAAGAATATCGCCGCCCTGCTGAAAGCCTACGCCGTATACAGGAAAAACGGCGCCGGAAACCCGTGGAAACTCGTTTTGCTTGGTGACGGGCCGCTTAAGCCGGAGCTGGTTAAACTGCGCGAGGAACTGGGACTGGCCGACTCGGTGCTGATGCCCGGCTTTGTACAATATCCCGACCTGCCGGCTTATTACGGGCTGGCCGGGGCTTTCATTCTTCCAAGCGTCAGCGAACAGTGGGGGCTTGTGGTAAACGAGGCGATGGCCTCAGGCCTGCCTGTGCTGGTTTCCTCCCGCTGCGGCTGCGCGTCCGATCTTGTGGCGGACGGTCAGAACGGGTTTGTCTTTGAGCCGGAAGATATAGACGGTCTGGCGCGGCATTTGTCCGTTGTCTCCGGGGATGGGTGCGACCGGAATAAGCTGGGCGAAGCCGGCCGCGCGATCATCGGCGGCTGGTCGCCGGCTGTCTTCGCGGAGAACCTGAAAAACGCGGTCGAGACGGCTATGAAAGTTCCGCCAACCGGCTATGACGCCGCGGGAAAGGCGCTTCTTTTTGCGTTGATAAACGGGCACCTGCGGATGAAAGGGCTTTTCAGGTGAACGCCCGGGCGCGGTGATCAGAGGATATGATAAACAGGATAGTTGCTAAACTGGTAGCGCTGAAATGCGAAAAGCTCGCATGTTTTGTGCTTTCCTGCGCCTCGCTCATCCTGGGGAAGTTCTCGAAATTTTCCCTGGTCGAGAACAGGTTCTGGGTCCAGGCGCAGGGCGGGGTGTTCTTCGTAGACCTGGCCCCTAATTACCGCCTTAACGCCGCGGAAGAGGACGCTTTATACAGGGAGATATTTTTCCATTCGTACACTCCGAAGAGCGGCGACGTGTGCGTGGATGTCGGCGCCGGGATCGGGACGGAGACCAGGATAATGTCCGGATCGGTCGGCGAAGGGAAGGTGTTTTCGATCGAGGCCTCTCCCGGGACTTACAGGGCTTTAGAGCTTTGCCGGCAATACAACGACCTGCGGAACGTGGTATGCCATAATTACGCCATCTCTAACGAGAACGGAACCGTAGCGATCAACGAGGATTTCGGGCACCATATCGAGGCCAGGATAAG
>CAZJUL010000026.1:956-17132 GCA_964549095.1 uncultured Elusimicrobiaceae bacterium | reverse complement strand
GAGCAGGCGCCGGCCAGGGCTTCGTCCACGGAGTTGTAGACCAGCTCCCAGAGCAATTGGTGGGCGCCGGCCTCGGAGACCGAGCCGACGTACATCCAGGGGTTCTTCCTGATGGCTTCCAGCCCGGAGAGAACTACGATATCGCCGGCGGAGTAGGCCTTACTCATGGGAGAGCTCTTTGAGCCTGCGGACGTGGGCGCGCTTGGCTTTTTCAAGTGTGTCGAACCAGCTGGCGATATCGGGCAGGCCTTCTTCGCGCGCCGCCTTGGCCATCTCCGGGTAGGTCTGGTTGTGCTGTTTTGTTTCGGTACGGACCAGGGATTCCAGGTTCCCGGCCGTGCGCCCTACGGAGAGGTCGGAATCCGGGTCCTGCGCCAGCCTCAGGAAATCCAGGCAGCCCTGGACGTTGCAGTTCCCGCCCTCCGCGAGCTCTTTGAAAAGGGCGGAATGCTGCTCCTTTCCCTCGAATTCCGCCAGCGTGGCGCAATAGAGGTAGCGGAACACCAGTTCCGCCTCGTCGGCGAAGGCCTTCCGCACGTTCTTATAGGTCCGGCTTTGTTCTATTTTTTTCATTTTAGCGCTCGATAAATAATACAAAACTTTCAGAACCCGGCGGGCTTGCAGGTGTCCGCGCCGAAAGAGCGGGCGCAGTTATTGCTTACCAGGATGTCGTATTCTTCGTGGAACTCGGAGGTGCGCTTTACGCTTATGACATCGCCCGCCCAGGGCAGCTGCCTTGCCGGATAGCCCCAGCCGGTAAGGATCTTCGCGACGCCCTGCACGTAGGCGTTCTCTTTGCCGCCGGCGATCCTGTACGGCGGAAAACACGCGTCGTCGGGGTCCATGACGGACCTGTTCGCCGCGGCAAAGGAGGTTATGGCTTTCACCACCAGCCCGCGGTAAACCGACGCGCCGGTAACGCAGCCGTCTCCCCTGGCAGGGGGCTTGAGGCTGGGCGGCGGGGGGATATTCGGCTGGCCGGCCAGCTCTAACCCCAGGTCGTTCAGCGGGCTCAGGTCCACTCCCTTCGGCAGATTCTTTGAGACATTGTTCCCGGCGCTGTCTTTCAGTTCCCGCACAAAAGGGGCCAGCTGGGCGTCGGTGGTGAAGAACCTGACGGTTTCCTTGTATATGGACTGCGGCGGAGGATTTTTCAGCGCGTCCAGGCCCGCCCGGGCCAGCGCGCCCACCACCCGGGGATTGGAACTGTAGCGTACCAGGGCCGCGCGCACCTCGGGCAGGGCCGCCGCGCCGCGCGCCCACCTGTACGGGTCCTTGTCCTTTTTGTACTGGGCGTTCAGCGCCGACAACCTCGGCATCCCGTTGAATTCCGCGCTCATCTTGTCCACTTCGGTGTTCCCGTGCTTGGCGCCCAGCCCGGCCAGGAAGTTCCCGTATTTCCTCAGGTCGCCGCCGTTGCGGCGCAGGAAATCCTTTTCCTCGGCGCTCTGCGCGTACGGCGCTTTGCTCTGCTCCGCCCGGGACTCCGCCTGCCGGCGCGCCGCTTCCGCCGCCGCGGCCCGCTCCGCTTCCGCGGCCGCCCGTTCTTTTTCGGCTTCCTCTTTGGTCTTGTAGTGCAAGTTCAGGCCGCTGTCTTCCGGCGCCACAGCCGGCTCGTCTGCCGGGGCCGGGGGCGGCGCCGGCTGCCGGACCTCCTCCTGCGAATGGAAAGAGGAGGCTTCGGCCGTGGAAAGCTTTATGTCCCCGGTGTTGGCTTTTTTGGCCCATCTGACCGCCGGCCAGGTAAGCAGGACCACTACCGGCGCCGCGAACAGCAGGAGCTTATATTTTGAACCGCTCTTTTGCGCCATACATATACCGCCTAGCCGGCCCGCGCCTTCCGCAATTTCACTAATAATATAACACCGGGCGGACTATATGTCAATACGGGAATGCGGCCGGGGAAGGGAATTTAATTTCCGGTAAAATTTGTATAATTCGGGAATGGGGGGAATTGCCGGCCGCTGGCCGCGGCGGGCAGCGGGCACGGCCGAACATCTCAACTTTTATTATATCTTCTAAGAGGCTCCTATGCGGGGTAAAATACTGCTGGTGGACGACGACAGGACGCTGCGCGAGGATTTCAAGCTCTGGTTCGAGGATTTCGACGTGCTCGGAGCGGAGAACGCCGAAGAAGCCCTGGCCATTCTTGGCAAACCCAACGAAATAGACGTGGTAATAATGGATGTGGAGATGCCAGGCATGGACGGCCTGGCGGCGCTGGAGCGCATCAAAGCCTCCTCGCCGGACAAACCCGTCATCATCATGACCGGGTACAGCACCAAGGACGTGGCCGTGCACGCGCTGCAGGCCAGGGCCGACAATTACATTGAAAAGCCTTTCGACCTCAAAACAATGCACGCCGCGATAGAGAAAGTCCTGCCTCCGGGACACGGCGGCGGCCGCCCCGGCGAAATGGACCTGGCGGCGAAGATAGACCACGTCCGCTGGTTCCTGGAAGGCAACTGTTTCAAGAAGATAACCCTCGGGGACGCCGCCCGGACCGTCTACATGACGCCCAAGTACCTGAGCCGCGCCTTCAGGAGCAAGACCGGGATGGGGTTCAACGAGTACAGGCTGAAGGTCAAGATGGCCCAGGCAAAAAAACTGCTCAGGACCACGGGGCTCAGCGTCAAGCAGGTTTCCGTTAAACTCGGCTACGCCAACGCCGAATCCTTCATACGGCAGTTCGAAAAAATAGCGGGCGCGGCGCCCTCTTCCTACCGAAAGCAGCAGAAACCTCTGAAACGCCGTAAATAAAAACGCCGGCCCCGGTTTTCCCGTCCCCGCGCGCGGGCCGCGCCTGATCGCGCCCGGGTGAGAACCAGGTCAATCAAACTGGGATTCGCACAATTGTAAATCCGGATTTCCGGACCTATACTATTCTTGACGGAAGCCGTATCGGGTAGCATGGGCCGGATGAACTGACAGGCAGCAAAGGCGGGGCTATGGAAACTCGTGTAAAAACAGGTGCTGGCGCGGTAGCCGACTGGATGTTCGAGGCTCCGCTTTCCGGTTCCCAGGCGCAGGGCCAGCCGCACCCCGCCGCTCGCCCCGCGCCTGGGCCGGCCCATCGTCCGGCGGAGGCGGCTAAGACCATCCTGGTGGTGGACGACAACAAGGATTACAGGGTCCTTGTCCGCCATTTCCTCAGCGTCAATCATTTCAACGTCCTGGAGGCCGGCGACGGCCGCGAGGCGCTGGATGTTATCAACCGCGGGAACCCGGACCTGGTCCTGGTGGATTTCAACATGCCCAGGATGAACGGCTACGAGCTCATACAGGAGATCCGCAGCAATTACGAGACCCACGGCATGCGCATCATCATGTTCACCGGCGCCACGAACCGGCAGCAGCTGCGCAGCCTTAACATGGATATTTCGGAGTTCCTTGAAAAGCCGGTCTCCAACGCCAAGCTGCTGGAAAGCATCCAGAAAGCTTTCGGGGGCCGGGCCTACCCGTACTTGAATTCTCCGCCGGCGCCGAAGCCGGCTCCCGCGGCGGAGCACCCGGAGCCGGAGCCGCCGATGATCACCATAGAGCGGTTCGAAAGGGCCGCGGAGGAGCGGGCCGCTCAGGCGCCCGCCCCGAAGCCGCAGATAGAGCTGCCGCAGGACGCCTTCCTCCCGCAGGCCGCTGCAGCCGCTCCCGGGCCCGCGCAGCCGCGGTCAGCGCCGGCGGAAACGCCGCAGGACGCCTTGCTGCGGGCCGCTCCCGCATCCCCGGCAGCCGCCCCTGCCCTTCCGGAGCTCCCGCCGGAAGAGGCGCCCGCCGAACCGGCCGCCTCCGCGGAGGAAGCCCCCGAGATGGAAATGATGTTCGGCGAGAACGAAGAAGAACTGGAGCTCCTGGAAAGCGGCGCGCCGCGCAAAAATTCGCCCCAGGAGGCGGAAGGGCTGGAGAACCTCGCCTCCGATTCCCCGCTCATCCAGCGCGTCAACAAGATCCTGATGGCGGCCGTGGAGATGAGGGCTTCCGACATCCACATAGAGCCCTTCGAGGACAAGGTCATAGTCCGCGTGCGCGTGGACGGGATGCTCAAGCAGCTGACGACGCTGCCGATCTCGATACACCCGCGGCTGGCGGCCCGCATAAAGATCATGAGCAGCCTGGTGATAACCGAGAAGCGCCTGCCGCAGGACGGCCAGTTCCGGGTGCAGATACGCGGGCAGAAGATAGAGTTCCGCGTCAGCACCCTGCCCTGCATCAAGGGGGAAAAGATAGTGATGCGCATCCTCGGACAGAGTAAGCTCAATTCCAGCATCTCCCAGCTGAACCTGACCCCGCGCGAGCATACCGCCGTGGAAGGGGCGCTCAAGAGCCCGAACGGGCTCATCCTGGTCACCGGCCCCACCGGCAGCGGCAAGACCACCACCCTTTACACCATGATCAACGTGCTTAATAAGCCCGACGTCAATATCATGACGGCAGAGGACCCCGTGGAATACGAGGTCCCCAACGTCAACCAGGTGAAGATACTCTCCGGCATCGGCCTGACCTTCGAATCCACCCTGCGGGCCTTCCTGCGCCAGGACCCTGACATCATGCTGGTGGGCGAGATCCGCGACCTGGAGACCGCCGAGATAGCCATAAAGGCCTCCATCACCGGCCACCTGGTCTTTTCCACCCTGCACACCAACAGCGCCCCCGCCACCGTGGTGCGCCTGACGCATATGGGCGTGGCCCCGTACCTGGTGGCCGCCAGCGTAAAGATGGTGGCGGCGCAGCGCCTGATCCGCAAGCTCTGCGACAAGTGCAAGGTGCCGGGACGCCTCACGGACGAAGAAAAGAAGTTCTTGACCGAAGAGGAAATAGCCTCTTTGCCGGTGGTGTACCATCCCGGCAGCTGCCAGGCCTGCAACCACGGCTTCTCCGGCAGGAAAGCTGTTTTCGAGATAATGCCGGTGGTCAGTTCGGAGATGCGCCAGCTCATCACCACCGGCCGCGACGTGGACGCCCTGACCGCCCTGGCGGTCAAAGAGGGCATGACCACGCTGCGGCAGTCGGCGCTTAACGCTGTCAGGCTGGGCGAGACCTCGGTGGGCGAAGCGCTCAAGGTCATAATGGGGTGATCTATATGGAAACGCTTGAAGAACGCAGCCGTCTGCAGACCGCTGAACAGTACCCGCCGGGAACGGCGGCTGACGCCCGCCCTTTCGCCGAGCTCTCTTCCGCATTCCTGGGCGCCCTGGTAAAGACGATCAAGAACACGGCGCTTTACACCCTCAGCCACCCGCTGGTGCTGGAATCCCTGCGCAAGGACCTGGAACTGCTGGGGCTCCTGCTGCGCGCCGGGAACACCGCCGAACTGTCGCTCGCCTTCCTGAACGGGGAATGGCTCTTTAACGGAGCGCCCGTCCCCGCGGCCACGCAGGAGTCGCAGAACCTCAGCGCCTTCATGAAGGCGCACGGGGTAAGCGGGCTGGTCTTTTCGGCCGGCGCCGAGCCCTTCGAGCTGGGCGCACTGTGCGAATTCCTGGCCTCCCCGGCCCGCGGCAAGTCCGGCGGCGGCTTAAGAGAAGCCCTGGCCGCCCAGGGCGTGACCAGAATTCACCCCGAGGCTGAACATTACGTGAAAGAAGCGGGCCCGGCTCCCGTTACCCGCCCCGCAGCGGCTACGCAGCCGCAGGCGCGGCGCGAACAGCCGCAGCCCGTTCTCAGTTCGGCTGAACGGACAGCCCCTTTCCCGGCGCAGCCAAAGACGGCGGCGCCGGTACAGCCGCCACCGCGCCCCGCTGCGGCCCCTTCGCCGGCAACCAGGGCGGCCTTCCACGGACTGCGCACCGGCATCCCGGCCCTCGACGACATGTTCCAGCCGCCTCGGCCCGATCCCGTCCCGCAGCGGCAGGCGGCGCCGCCGCAGGCCGCGAAACCGGAAAACCCGGGCAGCCAGCCGGGCACCCTCGACACCATGAGTTTCGGCGGCATACTCAAGGGTTTGGTTGAATCCGCGGTCAAGGACCCCAGGGACCGCGTGCGCGCCTACGAGGACGCCATGAAGATCATGAAGCAGACGATGGAGCAGCAGATAGCCGAATCCACCAGGGCCCTCGCCGAGGAAAAGGCGCAGGTCCTGCGGACCCGCGACCGCACCGAGAACGTCCTCTCCAAGGTCGCCGACGGCAAGGTGATAGTGGACAAGGACGGGAAAATACTGATGATGAACCCGGCGGCCGAAGAGATCGCCGGCATAAAAATGGCCGAGGCCGTGGGCAAGCATATCAGCGAGCACCTGCGGCCGGGCGAGCATTTCCTGACCATGTCCAGGGATATGGACCTCACCAAGGGCAAGCTGATCTCCGGCGACGTGGAAGTGAAGGGGGACGAGGCGATGGGCCGGGCCCTGCGCCGGTCCGTGGCGCTGCTGGTGGACGGCGACGACAGGGTGGTGGGCGCCTTCAGCACCCTGCCCGAGATCACGAAGTACAAAGAAGCGCAGCGCATGCAGGAAGAGTTCCTTTCGCGCATTACCCACGACCTGCAGTCGCCGCTGTCCTCGATAACCTCCGCCCTGGAGATGCTCAACGACTCAGCCGCCAAGCTGGACCCCGTGGAGAACAACTTCCTCGACATCAGCATCCGCAACAGCCGCCGCCTCAGCAACATGATCAAAGGCATCCTGGACTTCTCAAAGCTGCAGGCCGGCAAGCTGGACATGCACCCGGTGCCGGCGCGGGTGGCGCCGATACTGGCCGAGGCCGAGGAGGGCCTGCTGCCGCTGGCGTCCAGCAAGGGCGTGAACCTCTCCATCCGGCCGGCGGACGCCGGACTCTGGGCCCTGGCCGATCCCCCGCGCATAGTCCAGGTGCTGACCAACCTGATCTCCAACGCCATCAAGGCCACCCCGAAGGGCGGCTCCGTAGTGGTGGCGGCGGCGCCCGACCGGCAGGACCCGGATTCGGTGGTTTTCGGCGTGAGGGACACCGGGCACGGTATACCCAGGGAGGACCTGGACAAGGTTTTCGAGAAGTTCGTGCAGCTCTCTTCCTACGAAACGCAGGAGGGCGTGGGCCTGGGGCTGGCCATTGTGAACGACTTTGTGAAGATGCACAAAGGCCGGATCTGGGCTGACAGCGAGCCGGGCAAGGGCACCACCTTCTTTTTCACCCTGCCCCGAGCCGAAGAGCCGCAGATATGACGCGGAACACTCAAAAGGTACCTGCTGCCTTTCAAATATCCGGCCGGCCGTGGCGGGAGATCAATGAGTTTCCGCGTCAGCCTAAGGCGGACCTCGCTCGCAGAATTGCCGTCCGTCTGCGGCAATCCATCCACGAAGGCTTTCCGCACCAATTCCGCCGCCCCTCGCTATAAATCCCACTTCCCCTGTTTCCCCGCGGGTGAACTTTTTTCCGGGTTCCGGCACTAACGGATATATGGAATTCTCTCAGAGAGGCGGGTATATGCCCAAGAAAGCTTTTTATGCTGCGTTGGCAGCGACATTGTGTTTATCCGTTCCCGCGGCGGTATGGGCCCTGTATCACAACGACGACAGGGTGTTATATTGCGGAGACAGCGCGAACCCTGTCTGCGGGCTTTACCGGGTATGCCGGCCGATACTGGACAATTACCCGGAATCCGAGATCACGGAGAAAGGCAGGGACTGTACGCTGACGGTAGAGGCGCGCCAGATCGTTATCCGCAGGAAAAGGGTGGACGGCCGGGCGGGATATTATTTTTACGTGAACCGGACGGCGGAAGCGAAAAACGCGCCGTGACGGCGGCAAAGCCGTTTGCGGTTACGGGATAATAACCATATAATTGTTATCTGGCGAAGCCAATGGAATACCCCGACAGGACAAGATCGAGCGACCTGGAAAACGGCCTTATCGCGCGCTTTACAGGCGGCGATACGGAGGCGTTCGCCGGGCTGGTGGAGCTGTATAAGGACAGGATACACCAGTTCATAATCTGCATCCTGGGCCCCGACAGGGAAGCCGAGGATATCGCGCAGGAAGTTTTCATACAGATCTACGGTTCGCTCGGCACTTTCCGGCGCGAGGCGGCGTTCAGCACGTGGGCCTACTCTTTGACGCGCAATGTCTGCCGCCGAAGGCTGCGCGAAAGAGGGCGTGAAGCGGGATCGTTCAACGGGGGGGCCGAAGACGGCGGCTATGAGCCGCTCGACACCGCGCCTTCCATCGAGATAAAGCTCGAGAACGAGGAGACAGCCGGAATCGTACGCGCCGCGGTAGCCGGGCTTTCGCCCCTGCACCGCTCCGTGCTCTTCCTGAGCTGCTGGGAACGCCTTTCATACGGGGAGATAGCCGAAGCGCTGGATATCCCCGTGGGCACCGTGCGCTCCCGCATACATAACGCCATGCGGGCGCTGGCGCAAAAACTTGAACCGGTTTTAAACCCCGGGACCGAGGTGAACGATCAATGAACTGTCTTTCAAAAGAAGAGCTTATAGACTATCTTTTCGGCGCGGACCGCGCCATTGACCGCGCGGCAATGGAACGGCATTTTTCAGCCTGCGCCGGCTGCCGGGCCCAAATGGAAAACCTGAAACAGCTGAAGGCCGCCGCCGCTTCGGTCGCGCCCGAACCTGTCTCCGGGGATTTTACGGCCAGGCTTATGCGCAAGCTCAAGGAACAGGGAGCCGCCCCTGAAATCGCGGAGGAGCCGGCCCCGTTCACGCGCCTGTTCAGGCCCGCCTGGGGTTTTGGCCTGGCCGCCTTCGCGGTCGCCATCTTTGCCGGTGCGGTTTTTTTAACCGGGCGCCTTGCGCCGCGCTCCGCGCCCGCGGAAGCGCTTTATTTTTCTGACGGCCCCGCCACGGTCAACAATTCTTTTTTCGCGCCAGAAGAGCGGGCGGCCGCGGCCTATGCCCCCGGGAAGCCGAATACCGGGTACGTCTATACGGACACCTGCGCGGCCGTTAAATGCGGAGTGTTGTAGGTGAACTTTTTTAAAGGGTGTGGCACTAACCGGAGAAGCCGGACATCATCACAGGAGCGAACGATATGAATAAAAGATCCTTTTTAACGCTGCTGATCGCCGTTGCGCAGCTGCCGGCGCTCTTCACGCCCGCCGCCGCGCAGGAGAACGAAACCCCGAACGGCCGCCTGACCGGCGGCACGCTTTCCGGGGAGGACACAACTACGAAGAAGGTCATTACCATCAGGCTCAAGGGCGCGACGCTCGGCACGCTGTTGAGCATCGTCTCCGAAAAGACCGGCCTCAATTTTACGGTGCACGACCCCGAACTCGCCGAAAAAAAGGTCACTGTTTTCATGAGGAACGCCTCGCCGGCCGATATAATGGAGCTGCTGACAAAATCCAAAAATATCGAATTCCAGCGGCTGGGACACAGCGACAATTTCGTGGTTTTAAAAAGCACCGCTCCTTTCAGCGGCTTCCCGCCCCTGACGCGGAAAGATATCGAGGACCCGCTCCTGCAAAGGGTGGTGGAGAGGATAAGATTAAGGAACGCCCCTCTCACGACTTTTCTTGATGTCGTTTCAGCGCAGGCTAAAGTGAATTTCCTGGTGGGGGGCGGGGCGGAGGATATCATGATAACCACCTATCTGACCAAAATAACCGTCGTGGACGTTCTGCAGTTCCTCCAGACCAAAGGGCTCGTGTATTCCCGCATCGGCGACACCAACACGTTCGTGGTGCGCCCTCTCGGGACCGCGACGAACAAATTCGCGGAGGCCGAAAAAGCTTTTGAGAACAAAGACTACGAGTGGACGATAGCCACCTATAAAGAGTTCCTTGACGCGTCTCCCGATTCCGAAATGGCCGACAATGCGCTCCTGAAAATGGCGATCAGCTATGACTGGATAGCCGCGCGGGACAACGACCCCTCGGCGCTCAAAGAGGAGGAGAAGCTCCTTAACCGCCTGATAACCGCTTATCCGAAAAGCGCCCGGCTCGGGGACGCGTATCTTTACCTGGGCCAGATCTATTCCGGTTACGGCGGCGTCAGGACCGCCGCGATCGATTGCCCGAAGGCCATCAGGTTCTACGACCTCGCCATAAAGAATTCTTACCGCGACTGGGTAAAAGCCCAGGCCGGGGCCAGAATAGCGCAATGCCATGAGCGCGCAGGGGACAAGGAAAAAGCCGCTGCGATGTACAGGGAAGTCGTTGAAAAATATCCGGATACCGCCGTCGCGAAAGAACTGCGGGAGTCCGGCAAAGAGGCCTACATGCTCATGGAATCCGGGACCCCCGTCGATGAAAGCCTTTTGATGGCGCTGACGGCCAGGCGCAGGGACGAAACGCTGCTGGAAACCGGGACGATGCTCGAGAGGCAGGCTGAATACGGCCTGGCGATGGAGGTTTACAAGAAGCTGGGGAAAAAGGGCGTGTCCGCCGGGCCGGCGCGCAAGGCGGAACTGCGCACCGGCATCTGCCAGGCGGCAATGGGCGAGACCGCCGCCGCCATAAAGACTTTTAAAGCGTATATAGCCAAACACAAGCCCGGGCCGGAAGACGAGTCCTACACGCACCTGGTCCGCGCCCTGGAAAAAGCCGGCAGACCGGATGAAGCGCAGAAATACCGCGCTTTAATAAAATAGCGCCCGGCTGAAGCTGCGCCGCGCGCGCCATTGAACTATGATACGACTGGGCCTTTGCTGCAAGTTCGACAAGGAACCCGTAAAGTTCCTCACCGCCACGGCGCTGCACGCCGGCAAGCTGAAGCCGGAGGAGCGCGCGCGCAAGCTGGCCGGGCTCTGCCTGGCCAACGCCGGCGCGCTCGGGGCCGCGCTGGAATATTGCGCCGCTAACGGCATAGGCTCTTTCCGCGTGAACAGCCAGGTGCTGCCGCTGAAGACGCATCCCGGGCTGGGCTACGAGGTGAAGGACCTGCCCGGCGGCGAAGCTATTGCAAAAGCTTTTAAGGGCTGCGGCGCGCTGGCCCGGCGGCTGGGCCTGCGCCTCACCTTCCACCCCGACCAGTTCATACTGCTCAGCTCCCCGAACCCCGCCGTGACGGCGGCTTCCGTAAAGGAACTGGAATACCAGGCGCAGGTCGCCGGGTGGATAGGGGCCGACGTAATAAATATACACGCCGGCGGCGCCTACGGGGACAAGCCGGCCGCCCTCAGGCGCGCGGCGGCTTCGCTTAAAAAACTCAGCGGCGCCGTGCGCTCCCGCCTGGCTTTCGAGAACGACGACCGGTCCTATGCCCCGTCCGACCTTCTGCCCTTCTGCCGCGAACATAAATTCCCTTTCGTCTACGATGTGCACCACCACCGCTGCCTGCATGACGGGCATAGCGTGGAGGAGACCACCGCCCTGGCCCTTAAAACCTGGAACCGCGAGCCGCTGTTCCACCTGTCCAGTCCCAAATTCGGCTGGCGGGGGTCCGACCCGCGGCCGCACCACGACTATATAGACCTTAAAGACTTCCCTGCCTGCTGGCGCGGCCTGGATATAACCATAGAGGTTGAAGCCAAGGCCAAGGAAACGGCCATTAAAAAGCTGCGGTCGCAATTGAAGGGAGAAAAGCTGTGGAAATCCTGAATAGCGCAGCTGCGGCGGCCTGAGGGGAAGCAATACGGTTGAGGGAACGGTTTTTGTTGATCGGTTCGGAGAGATTGAAAGGGTGAGGTCAATGAATAAAATATTTTCAGCGATAGCGGTCTGCCTGTTCGGAGCGTGTCTTACGGCGTGCAAACAGGAAGAGATACGGCGCGGGGAAATTATTGGCGTGAAAGAACTGGGGGTATACGACGCCGCCAGGCTGGACGAACTTAAAAAGAGCCTCCCTTTCGCTTTCCCTCCGGCCAGGAACTCCGTGCGCCTGCGCAAGGTGATCTATGGCACCGCCGGTTTGGACGGCACGCCCGTAAAAGCGTCCGGGCTATTGATAGTTCCCGAAGGCGTCGCCGCGGAGCTGCCGGTACTGAGCTACCAGCACGGCGTCGCGCTTAACCGCAGCGATGTCCCTTCCGGCGCTAAAACCACGGATGTGCTGCTGCTCGCCGCATATTTCGGGGCTAATGGTTATGTGGTGCTGGCCCCAGACTACCTGGGGCTCGGCGAATCCGCAGGAACGCACCCCTACCTGCACGCGCGGTCGGAGGCTTCGGCGGCCGAAGATCTTCTTAGGGCCGTCCGCGCGCTCCCGGACCTTAAGCTGTCGGGGCGGCTTTTCCTGGCCGGTTACTCGCAGGGGGCGCACGCGGCCCTGGCCCTGCAGCGCAGCCTCGAAGCCCCCGGGGCGGGGGCGTTCCCCTATAAACTGGCCGGCACGGCGGGTATGTCCGGGCCTTACGACGTTTCCGGTACGTGTTTCCCGGAACTGCTCCGCGCCCCGTCCCAGGCGTCCGCGGCTTACCTGGCCTACCTGGTCTTCGCGATGAATAATATCTACAAGGTTTTTCCAAACCTTTCCGCGGCCCTGCAGCCGCCTTATGACAAAGCCGTGCCCTCTCTTTTCGACGGCAAGCACCGGGCGGTGGAAATAGTGAACGCACTGCCGGCCGCGCCGGGGGAACTGTTCCGGCCGGAGCTGCTGCAGGCGCTCGGTAAAGAGCCCGCTCATCCGCTGAACGCGGCCCTTCGCGATAACGACGTTTATAACTGGAAACCCCTGGCGCCCGTGCGCCTGTATTACGGTAAAGCCGACCGGGACGTTCCCCCGGAGAACAGTTTGAAGGCCGCGAAGCGTATGAAGGCGGCGGGGTCGGACGCGCGCGCGATCAATGTCGGCGACGCGCTCGACCATCAGACTGCGGTCGGGCCGGCGTTCACCGCCGCCCTCGAGTGGTTCGAAACGCTTAAATAATTGACAATACGAATTCCATACTGATACAATGGATTTGCCGGGAAACGACGAGAAACAAGGGGCGTTGTCGCCGGAGATCCGTCCCCGTCCCGCCCGCGGGAACCCGCGGTTAAAACTCTATAGCCCCGTAAAAGATCTTGCGCAAAGTTAGCCCGTTTCCCCTGTTTGGAGAATGACAATGGCCGATAAATATTCGCTGGACCCGGGGCTTTATCAGCAGGCCGTCTCCCCGGCGGACGCGCGCTATATGGAACAGCTGGCCGGCCAGGCCAAAACGCCCTGCGCGACGGACAAAAGCAAGCCCCGTATCGCGCTCGTAGTCGGCCCAACGCCCTTTGCTATGATGCGCGGCTGGGAATTTTTCATCACCTCCCCTTACGAAGGCATCAGCTGCATCGCCACGGTGCTCCACAACGCGGGCTACCCTGTCCGGATAATCGACGTACGCTACGCCCTGGATCCGCTCCGTGAAGCCTTCAAACAGGTCATGGAAGGAACGGATGTGGTGGGCATCACCACCGGGGAAGACGGCTATCCCTTCGTAGAAGAGCTGATAGCGCTGCTCAAGGAAAAAGATCCTAAGCTGCCGGTCATCCTGGGCGGGTCTTTGGTCACCTCCGCGCCGCGCGTCTTCATGGAGAACACCAGGGCCGATGTCGCGGTGATAAGCGAAGGCGAGATCACCATCCTGGAGCTGATGGATTCTTTTACCGCCGGCAGCTGGCAGGAAAAGCGCCTCTCCGAGATAAACGGGATCTGGTACCGCTCGGCCGCCGGTGAGATACTGCACACGCCGCCCCGCGGCCAGATGCAGAACCTCGATTGCGTCCCGCCCATGAACCTCTCCCTGTGGCCGCAGGCGAAAGGGCCGCTGGGGCTGCAGCCGCAGGTGATCGCCTCGCACAGCCGGGGCTGCAAGATGGACTGCTCTTTCTGCTACCGCACCACGCCCCAGCTGCGGGAAAAATCGCCGGCCCGGCTCCGCGCCGAGCTGAAGGTCCTGACAGAAGTATACAAGACCAGTTTTATAATGTTTTCCGACCTCACTTTCACCTCGAATAAAAAGCGGGCGCTGGAGATCTGCGAGGTTATCAAGGAATTCAGGATACACTGGGCCTGCATGACGCGCTGCACCGACGTCGACCCGGAGATGCTGGCCGCGATGCGGGCCGCCGGCTGCGATATCATCCTTTTCGGCGTGGAATCCCTTTCGCCCGACGTGCAGAAGGCGGCCAGGAAGGGCTACACCGAGAACCTGGTGCTGCGCACCTTCCGCGATACGCAGGAAGCCGGCATAGTGTTCGGCGGCCTGACGATCGTAGGGCTGCCCAGGGAAACCGAGGAGTCGCTGGAACACCTGTGCCAATGGGCCGAAGAGACGCAGAGCATCTGCCGCGTCAAATACCTGGCCGCGCTGCCCGGGACCAACGTCTATACCGACAGCCTGCAGAAAGGTATCATCCGCGGCGAGCTGGAACACCTGCGCTGGCTTTCCACGGAGCAGGGCCTGGTCCACGACGAGTTCCTGAATTATAACGGCCTGCCGGAAAAAGTGATGCGGCGGGCCTACGAGCGCATCGTCGCCTCCTACTGCAAGGGCCCGGTGATGGATTTTAAACACTGGCCGGAGAACTTCGCCTATTTCTACCCCGACTCCAAAAAAGAATGGCGGAGCAAATACACCTACGCCGGTGCGCCGCTGGCGCCCGGGGCGGAACGTTTCCTGCTGCCTCATCTTACCGGACAGTCCGCGCTCAACGCCGCGCAGCGCCGCCCGGCGCCCCGGCCCGCCCCATAATGATCAAAAGAGCCGACAAGCCCGTCCGGGCCCGCCCCCTCCGCGATATTTCGCAAAAGCGCCGCTATGTTTACGGCCGGTACAACCCGGACCGGCTCTACGCCTGCGGGCCGCGCGACGTGAAGAACGTCCTTGTCATAGACGCCGCCTCCCGGAGCGGGTCCAGCTTCCTGCACTCGCTGCTGGCCCGGCACCCGGACGTTATTTCGCTTAACGGCGAAGACATAGTTTTCCAGAAACTGCACGGGCTCTGCGCCGTCGCTTCCGCCAAAGACTCCGACCTGCTGCCGCGGGATTTCAGGCCCGGCAAAGACCTGGCCGCCGCCGTAGCGGCCGACATACTGAAAGACGCCGGCTGCCTTTACACCGGGCGCGGGCGCTTTCCGAAAGAAAATTTCCTGGCGGACTGCGTGCAGCGTTTCCTGCTGCAATGGCCGCTGGCCGGCGCGGATCCCGACCTGCTGCACCGCCGCGCGGCGGAAGCGCTTGAGCGCGCGCCGCGACCCGGCCCCGGCTTCGACACTGCCCGCCTCTGGAATTCCTTCCTGGCCGCCGTCGCCGGGGACGGCGTCCGCGTCGACGCCTCTTACTACGATATGCCGCACCGGTCCGCGAAGCGGCCGGAGAGCCCGCCGGCCGGCGACTGCCTGGAGGAACCGCCTTTCGTCATACCCGGCCCCAGGAGCTTCCCCGACGACGGCATCCGCGGGAAAACCCTGCTCCTGAAATCCTCTTCCGACTGCTACCGCGCCGGCTTCGTCAAATCCCTTTTCCCCGCCGCCCGCTGCAGGTTCCTGCTACTGGCGCGCAACCCGCTGGCCTCGATCAGCGGGCTGATGGACGGCTGGAATTCCGGCGGTTTCTTTTCGCGCGACGTCGGCCGCGTGGCGAAGCTCTCCATAAAGGGCTACACAGCGCCGGACAAGCCCTGGTCCTCCTCCTGGTGGAAGTTCGACCTGCCGCCCGGCTGGGCCGGCTTCGCGGGCAAGCCGCTGGAAGAAGTCTGCGCCTTCCAATGGCTGTCCGCCAACGAACAGATACTGCGGGACGCCGATTCCGGGCTGTTGGGGGAAAAGCTGCGCGTCAGGTACGAAGACCTGCTGGCGCCGGCTTCACTGGCCCGTGAGCTGGGAAAAATACTGGATTTTGCCGGGCTGGCCGCCCGCGACCTGGCCGCCGGCGCGGCGCGCCCCGTGATGTCCGTTACCGCGCCCAAGCCCGGAAAATGGCTCAGGCGCAAAAGCCTGCTGCTGCCGCTGTGTTCGGGAAAGATAAGGGCCGCCGCCGAGCGTCTCGGCTATGACCCGGGGGAAGCGGAAAAATGGCAATAAAATTTTCAGCGTACCAGGGGCGGGGCTGGAAACCGAGAACGGCGGATATGGCCGCGGAGCTGGCCGGCGCGGGCGCCCCGCGCGTCAACTCCGAATACAAGCGGCTGAAGGCGGTGCTGCTTTACTGCCCCGGCCGCGAGCTGAAAGGCGTCAGGGACCCGAACGCGGTACAGCACCTCGCCAGGATAGACCTTGTTGAAATAAGCCGCGAATACCGCGCGCTGGCCGACGCCTTCCGGAAATGCGGCGCGGCCGTCCGCCTGATAGAGTCGGATCCGCCTTTCGCCCCCGCGGGGCCGGACAAG
>CAZJUL010000026.1:0-924 GCA_964549095.1 uncultured Elusimicrobiaceae bacterium | reverse complement strand
TGATGTACGTGCGCGACCTCTTCGTAAACACGATGTGCGGCGCCGTGGTGGCCAGGATGGCCAGCGCCGTGCGCGCCGGCGAAGAAAAATACGCGGCCTTCGCGCTGGCCGGGCTGGACATACCGATAGCCGCGACCGTGGCCGGCAAAGGACTTTTCGAAGGCGCGGACGCGCTCTGGCTGGACGAAAAGACGATGCTCTGCGGAACCGGCAACCGGACCAACCGCGAAGGTTTCCTGCAGCTGAAGCGGGCGCTGGCCCTGCAGGGCGCGGAGGTCTTAAGCGTCCCCATGCCGGGCGGCGTGCAGCACCTGCTGGGCCTCCTGCAGATAGTGGACCGCCGGCTGGCCCTGCTGCGGACCGGAAAAGCGCCGGCCGCGCTGAAAGCGGTCCTGAAGCGGAGGGGATTTAAAATAATTCCCGTGCCGGAAACCGACGAGGTCAGGCTGCGCCAGGGTATGAATACCGTCACAGTGGCGCCGCGCAGGCTGCTGATGCCTTCGGGCTGCCCCGGTCTGAAAGCGCTATACCTCAAAGCCGGCCTGCGCATCGCGGCCGAAGTTAAAATAAGCCAGCTCATCAACGGCGCCGGCGGCCTCGCCTGCGCCACCGGGATCCTCGCCCGCGACGTATGACCCATACGGAGAAAAGCCCGTTCTTCATAATCGGCACCGAGCGCTCCGGCTCAAATCTTCTGCGCGCCATCCTGAACAGCCACCCCGAGATCTACATCCCGCACCCGCCGCACATAATGAAAGACCTGGGGCCGGTGGAAAGCCTTTACGGCGACCTGGCCGACGACCGCAATTTTAAACGGCTGATAGACGACGCCGCCCGGCTGGTGGAGCTGCATTTTTTCCCCTGGGAGATAGCGCCCTCCCGGCAGGAGGCCTTCGAGCGGGCCGCCGCCAGGAACCTTTACTG
>CAZJUL010000025.1:6124-17165 GCA_964549095.1 uncultured Elusimicrobiaceae bacterium | reverse complement strand
GGGCCTGCATCGGGGTGATGTTGTCCGGCTCGCAGCGCTTTATCTCGTCCAGGACCGGGTGGTCCGAAAAGATCGGCAGCAGCGGCGCCGGATCCTCTTCACCGCCGGCCACCTCTATATTGCCCTTCGTCTCAAGGACGTGCAGTATTTCCTTGGCGCGCTTTATCGAAGAGTCCGGCAGCCCGGCCAGCTGGGCCACGTGGATACCATAGGATTTGTCCGCCGGCCCGGGCACTATCTTGTGCAGGAACACCACCTCGGTCTTGCCCACCGAATTCGTCCATTCCTTCACTGAAACGTTGAAATTCCTTATCCCGGTGAATTTCTCGGCCAGCTCGGTAAGCTCGAAATAATGCGTGGCGAACAGCACCTTCGGCCCGCCCTCCGCCTTGTGCAGATATTCCGTCACCGCCCAGGCGATGGAGATGCCGTCGAAAGTTGAAGTGCCGCGGCCGACCTCGTCCAGCAGTATCAGGCTCTTCGGCGTGGCCAGGCTGAGGATGGAGGCGGTCTCCCGCATCTCCACCATAAAAGTGGATTCGCCGCGCGAGAGCCGGTCCTGCGCCCCTATGCGCGTCATTATGCGGTCGGTGACGCCTATCACGGCGGACTTGGCCGGCACGAAGCCGCCCATCTGCGCCATTATCACTATCAGCGCGCTCTGCCGCAGGTAGACGCTCTTGCCGCTCATGTTCGGGCCCGTCAGGATGATTATCTGCGGGTCCCTGTCGCTTATCTCCAGGTCGTTCGGGACGAAAGAGCCGGCCGGCAAATATCTTTCCGCCACCGGGTGCCGGCCTTCTTCTATGATAAGCTCAGCGCCGGTGGAAAGCCGGGGGCGCACGAAATCGAAGCGCAGGGCGCTTTCGGCCAGGGCGTAGAACACGTCCAGCTCCGCCGCGCAGAGCGCGAAGGTCCGCAGCTCTTTCAGGTTCCGCAGCAGGTGTTCCTTGATCTCGCCGAAAAGGTGCGTTTCCAGCTTCAGTATCCGCTCTTCCGCGCCGAGTATCTTCGACTCCAGCGCCTTCAGGTCCTCGGTGATGAAGCGCTCGGCGTTGACCAGGGTCTGCTTCCTGATGAAATAGTGCGGCACCTTGGGCAGGTGCGTCTTGGTCACTTCCAGGAAATAGCCGAAAACGGAATTGTAGCCGACCTTCAGCGAGGAGATCTGCGTCTTCTCCCGCTCCTTCAGCTCTATCTCTATGAGCAGCTTCTGGCTGTTCTTGCGCAGGGAGCGCAGCTCGTCCAGCTCGGCGCTGTAGCCTTCGCTTATGACGCCGCCGTCGGAGAGCTTCGCGGGCGGCGTCTCGGTGACGGCGCGGTCCAGCAGCTCGCGCAGCTCGTTAAGGGCGTGCGAGGCCGTATCCAGGCGGCCGGCCACCTCGGGCACGCATTCGAAGAAGCGCGACGAGGTGAGCAAAACCTTCAGCTTCACCAGCTGCGACAGGGCCTTGCGGATCGCGGCCGCGTCCCTCGGCGTAGCGCTGGCGTTCACCACACGGCCCAGCACCCGCTCTATGTCGGGGACCTGTGAGATCACCGCGGACAGGCTCTCCCTGGCGTCGCGGTTCTCGACCAGGAAAGCCGTGAACTGCTGTCGCGCGTTGATGTCGTGGACCGCGGTCAGCGGCTCCAGTATCCATTTCTTCAGCATCCTGGAGCCCATCGCGGTCAGGGCGCTGTCCAGCACGCCCCAGAGGGTCTTCGCGTCTTCGCCGTATTCGGAGCTGACCAGCTCCAGCGTCTTTATGGCGGACTCGTCCAGCTGCATCCTGTTGGAGGGCTCGAAAAAAGCGGGGATGAAGGATTCTTTCAGGCCGGGCTGGTTGGCCTGCACGTAGGCGGTTGCGGCCAGCGCCGTCTTCAGCGCCAGCCTGTTGTTCTGCCAGACGGCGGCCTTGGCCCAAGCCGGCTGTTCGGCCGGCGGCGGGGGGCAGTCGCTCAGGACGGCCCCGGCGCCCGCGACGTCCTTTTTCTTCATCGCTGCGGCGGTCTTCGCGTCGGCCAGTATTTCGGCGGGCGCTATCCTGGAAAGCAGGGCGGAAAGCTGGTGCAGGTCGGGGTCCTTGAGGTTCTGCGTGGAGAAAAATTCCCCGGTGGAGGCCTCTATGTAGGCCAGGCCCCAGCCGACTATGTCTATTTCTACGGCGGCCAGGTAGTTGGCGGACTTGGTCTGGAGCAGCTCGTCCTCAACTATGGTGCCCGGAGTTATCAGCCGTACCACTTCGCGCTTGAACAGCTTGGACTTCTTCGCTTCCTCCGCCGACGGGGCGGTCTGCTCGCAGATGGCCACCTTGCGGCCGGCGGCCAGCAGCTTGGAAATGTGGTTGGAAGAGGAGTGGTAGGGGATGCCGCACATCGGCACGCCCTGCCTGGAGGTCAGCACCAGGCCCAGCAGGGCGCTGGCTATCCTGGCGTCGTCGGCGAACATCTCGTAGAAATCGCCCAGCCGGAAAAAAAGTATGGCGTGCGGGTAGGAGGCCTTCAGGGCCGAATACTGCTGCATCAGCGGGGTTTCGGGGATTTCAACTGGCTGTTTCATAAGCGCTTGTTGGGCGGGGACACCTTGCTGCAAGGTGTCCCCAATGCTTGCGACTTCAAGCCTACCGGCGGGGACACCTTGCTGCAAGGTGTCCCAAATGCTTATCACCTGTTTGACTCTAAATATTGTAGCAAAAGAGCCTCGGCCTCGGGGAGCGCGCGGGCCTTCATGAACGAGGCGCGCAGGGCGGAGGAATGCGGAAAGCCCTTCAGCCAGTAGCCGACCAGCTTGCGCGCGCGCACTACGCCGTGCTCCGGGCCGTAAAGGGCCGTGTTCAGCTCCAGGAAACGGATGAAGAGCTTTATCTTTTCCTCCGGGTTCCGGGGTGCGGTGGGGCCTTTGCCGCCCAGGCCTTCCGCCACTTTCGAGAAGACGGCCGGGTTGCCCACCGCGGCGCGGCCTATGGCCACCCCCGCGCAGCCGGCTTCCAGGATCTTCGCGGCGTCGGCGGCGCAGCAAACGCCGCCGTTGCCGAAGACCGGTATCTTCACCGCCGCCGCCGTGCTGGCGAAGGCCTCGTGATCCACCGGCCCGGTGTGGAACTGCGAGGCGGGCCGCCCGTGCAGCGTTATGGCCGAAGCCCCGGCCCCTTCTATGATCCGCGCCAGGGCGGGGCTGATGATCTCGCCGGCGTTCAGGCCGGAGCGGATCTTCACCGTCACCGGTATGCTGACCGCCTTAACCATCTCCCTGATTATGGCTTCCAGGACCGCCGGCTCCTTCATCAGGGCGGCGCCGGAGCCGGAGCGCAGCACCTTCCTGACGGGGCAGCCGGCGTTTATGTCTATCATATCGGCGCCCAGCTTCTCGGCCTCTGCGGCCGCCAGGGCCATGCTTTCCGGGTTGGCGCCGAAGAGCTGTATGGCTATGGGATGCTCGGCCGGGTAGATCTCAAGGAGCTTGAGGGTCTTCCTGTTGCCGTACCGTATGCTTTCGGCGGAGACCATTTCGCTCACCACCAGCCCGGCCCCGCCTTCGTGGCAGAGCGAGCGGAAAGCGGCGTTGGTTATACCGGCCATCGGCGCCAGGGCGAGGTTGTTCTTCAGCTCTACGCCGCCTATCTTCAGTTTTTTGATGGAGGGGTTCACGGTTTGACTATCAGGTCGTACTGGCCGTCGTGGCCGGGCTTGTAATCGCGCGGTTTGCGCTTCAGGACTTCGTTGAGCTCTTTACGGGAGGCACCGACTTTTTCAAGCGTCGCCGCCTGGAACCGGGAGGCCCTGGCCTCCAGCTCCAGCATTGATTCCAGGCTGGTGTAGTCGTAATCAAAGGTGGGCATCGGCCGGATGTTCGCCTTATCGGCGGAACCGGGCGGCGGCGGCACGCCGGATCTCTTCTTCTTTTTTGAGCTGAACGAGGCGTAGGAATGGAAGGCCTGGTGCGCTATTATCCCGGCGCACCAGGGCAGGGAGCGAAAGGCGTGGGCGTTGGAGATGGCCGCCACCGGCAGGCCGGCGTCCATATAAAAGCAGGTCTTGTCCTCGTACCGTATGATGTAGATGTACTTCTTGATGAAGAGGAAGGCCTCGCGGTCGGAGAGCCAGATGAGCTTCAGCGCGCGGGTAACGTGGCTTTTGAATTCGGGGGGACCCTGTATGTCCAGCGCCGCAATGGATTTCGCCTCTTCCGCCGCCGGGGAGACAGCGGCCGGCGCCTTGGCCGCGGGCCGGCCGAAATTGAAGTCCGCGGGCGGCTTGCCCGCGGCGTCGTCCGGCTTCTGCTTCAGCACGTAATATAAGCCGCCCAGGGAGAGCGCCAGCAGCGGCAGGACGGAGAGCGCCTTGTGGGACCTGAAGAAACTCTTGTGCTCTAATTCATCCATATCAGCGGTAAGCGCGGGCCGGGGAAACAAGCGGGAAAGAAGCAGGGCAGCGCCGTCGTCCGCCCTTACTTGCCGCGCTGCCTGCCTCCACGCTTCTTATTTGAAAGCTTTGATGTAAGACTTGTAAAAAGCTTCCAGCTCGTTGTCGGGGTTCTGGAATTCGAGTATGTGCTTCTTGCAGCCGCGCCGGGCGCAGATCTGCACCTGGCCGCCTTCCTTCAGGTCGAAAGCCACCATCTGCGCCGAACAGATGTCGCATTTGCGGGTGCTTTTCAGGTCGGCCTTGCAATGGGGGCAGCGGAAGCCGCCTATCTTGCCTATCGGGATGCCGAGGTCGGTTTCCACCTTGTAGCTGCCGTAAGCCGCGCTGAGGTAGAGGGAGGAATTCTTGCCGGCGTAGGTCACGTGGACCAGGATGGCGGTGGCGTTGTCCAGCTTCTTTTTGGGCTCCATCAGGGATTTCCCGCAATGCGGGCATTTCACGGAAACGGATACCATAGGGGGACCTCCAGGGAACGGAATAAATCGGAACCCGTATATAATATCAAAAAAAGCCCGTTATTCGTAGCGGAGCGCGTCAATGGGGGAAAGCAGCGAGGCCTTCTTGGCGGGCCAGAAGCCGAACAGCACGCCCACCGTGGCCGAGAAGCCGAAGGCCAGCGCCACCGAGAAGGGGGAAACATAGACGGCCCAGCCGGAGATCTTGGAAAGCAGCAGCGAGGAGCCGGCCCCCAGGAGTATGCCTAAAAGCCCGCCGATGACCGACAGGATGACGGCCTCTATCAGGAACTGCAGCAGCACTGCCCTGCGCGTGGCGCCTATGGCCTTGCGCAGGCCTATCTCCTTGGTGCGCTCGCTGACGCTGACCAGCATGATGTTCATGATGCCGATGCCGCCCACTATCAGCGAGATGCCGGCGATGAAACCGAGCAGGGTGCTGAAGGTCTTGATGGTGCCGGTGAGCATGGTCTGGAACTCGGCCATGTTCATCAGGGAGACGTCGTCGTCCTTGTGCGCCGGGACATTGTGCCGCTTGCGCATCAGGGTCTTTATCTCTTCCTGCACGGCTGGCATCAGCTTGAAGTCCGATACCTCGACCCAGATGGAATCCACGAACTGCTTGCCCAGCAGCACCTTCATGGCCGTGTTCAGCGGCACTAAAACCGTGTCGTCCTGGTCCTGGAAGCCGGAGCCGCCCTTCATTGTCAGCACGCCGATGATGGTGAAGTTCTTCCGGTTTATCTTCATGGTCTTGCCGACCGGGTCCTCTTCGCCGAAAAGCTCGTCCGCGACGGTCTTGCCGATGAGCGCCACTTTCTTCAGCTCCCGGTTCTCGGCGTCCGAGAAGAACCGCCCGTGGTAGGGCAGGGCGTTGCGCATCGCGGCGTAGGCGGGGGTAACGCCGTTGACGCGGCTGCGGTAATTCTTGGCGCCGTAGACCAATTGTGCCGAGCCCTGCACGTTGGAGTCGGTCCTGACGATGTTGGCCACCTGCCGGGGCAGCGCGGCCGCGTCGTCCAGCGTCAGGCGGCTGACTGAGCCCCTGCCCAGCGACATGCCGCCCTGGCTCCGGGCGCCGGGCATAACCGCCAGCAGGTTGGTGCCCAGGGAGGACATCTGCTTCTCTATGGAGCGCTGCGCGCCGGTGCCCACGGCCAGCATGGCTATCAGGGCCCCCACGCCGATGATGATGCCCAGCATCGTGAGGAGCGAGCGGGTCTTGTTGCCGATGATGGAGTTGACGGAAGAGCCCATGTTCTCGGAGACCTCGCGCCAGCTGAGGAAAAAGGATTTCGGTATCTTCAGGTGGGCCGGCGCGCCGGCGCCGCCGCCTTCGCCCTGTTTCGCGGAATCTTCCACTATGTGCCCGTCTTTCAGCTTTATGACGCGCTTGGCCCAGGCGGCTATGTCCGGCTCGTGGGTGACTATGACCACCGTGATGCCCTGCTCGTTCAGCTTCTTGAAGATGCCCATTATCTCGTTGGACTGGTCGGAGGCCAGGTTGCCGGTGGGCTCGTCGGCGAAAATTATCTTGGGGGTGTTGACCAGCGAGCGGGCTATGGCCACGCGCTGCTGCTGGCCGCCTGAGAGCTGGTTGGGCTTGTGGCCGGTCCTGTCGGCCAGGCCCACCTGGCCCAGGAATTTCTCGGCCTGGGCGGGCCGCGTCTTTTCGCCCAGGTAGATCTGCGGCAGGGCCACGTTCTCGGCCGCGGTTATCCGGGGCAGCAGGTTGAACTGCTGGAACACGAAGCCGAGTATGCGTGCCCTCAGGTACGAAAGCTCGACGTCGTCCAGTTCGGAGATCTCCTTGTCGAAAAGCTTGTAGGAACCCTCGCTGGGCCTGTCCAGCAGGCCCAGTATGTGCATCAAAGTGGATTTGCCGGAGCCGGAGGGGCCCATTATCGCCAGGAATTCGCCCTCTTTGACGGAAAGGTCCACGCCCTTGAGCACTTCAAGGTCTTCGCCTCCCATCCGGTATATTTTCCGTATCCCTTTAAGTTCAATCATATTGTCAGTGCCGGGGACATACCTTGCCGCAAGGTGTGTCCCCAATGTTTAAGCCCTCTAGCATTTGCCGCAAGGTGTGTCCCCAATGCTTAGGTCTTATCTAGTGCATCGCCCTGCTGGCGCCCTTCGCCATCTTGGGCCGCTTGGGCATCAGCGGGTTGGTCCCTTCGGCTGAGGCCTTCTGCGCCCTGTAGCTCCTGCCGGCGTACATCACCGCGTCGCCTTCCTCCAGGCCTTTCGTCACTTCCACCAGGTCGCCCTGGTCCATCCCGGTCTCTATCCTGGTATAGACCGGCTTCTTGTCGACCAGACTGGTTATGACTGCCGTGGCGCCGGAAGCATCCAGCGTCACCGCGGCGGAAGGTATCATCAGGGCGTTCTGCCGCTTCGCCACCTCGATCTTGATGTTGGCGGTCATCTGGGATTTGAAGAAGGTGGGCACGCGGTCGGGGCGTATCTTCACCTTGTAGATGATGACGTTGCTCTGGTTCTTGCCCTCGTCCAGGATCTGGAAAACCTTGCCGCTGACCGGCTTGTCGGGGTAGGCGTCCAGCGTGATCAGGGCGGACTGGCCCTTGCGCACCTTGCCGATGTCGGATTCGTCCACGTTGGCGGTCAGTATCAAATTGTCGGAGATGGCGAAAAGCACCGCGGACGCGCCTACGGTCTGGCCTTCCACGACGTCCTTCAGGATGATGGTGCCGTCCAGCGGGGACATGATCTTTATGGGCTTGTAGGCCTCTTTCCACTCTTTAAGCTTGTCGTCGCCCATCGAGCGCGCCGCGTCCAGGATGGCCACCCGGTCCTGCGAGCTCATCAGGGCCAGCACGTCGCCGGCCCGGACCTTGTCGCCTTCTTCCACCACTATCTCTTCTATCCTGCCGCCGGCCGAGGGAAGCACCTCTACTCGGTTCAGCGGCACCACCTCGCCGGTGGTATCCACCGTTTCGGACACTTCGCTGGAGGTCACTTCGGCGCTGACATACCGGACTTCGCCGGTCTTTTTCCTGCCCTTGTAGTAGTACCAGCCGCCGCCGGCCAGCGCCAGGATCACTGCGAGAATTAGAAGCTTTTTCATAGGTGGTCTCCAAAATTACAGGATCTTATTTAGAATCTTCCAGCCCGACGCCCAGCAGGTTCTCCAGCGAGGACCTTTTGCCGTTGGCGTTCCTCAGGAACTGCAGCTGGTTCTGCTGCGCGTCCACCAGGCTCTGCTCCACGTTCTCCAGGTCGAGGAAACTGATCTTGCCGGCCATGTACTTTATCTGGGATTCCTGGTACCGCTCCTCGTTGGCGGTGAGCACGCTCAGGTTGGCCAGCGCGGTGTCGCGCGAATTGAGGAAATCGTTGTAGGCGCTCAGGATGTCGTTCTCCAGGGCCAGCTTCATCTCCTTCAGTGATTCTTCGGCGCTTTTCAGGGCAGTCTTGGCCGCCTTGACGGTGTTGGGATAATAGGTGATGCCGCTGGAGAACAGCGGCAGGCTCAGGGAGAGCCCCAGGGACCAGCTGCGGTTGCCGGGGAATTCGCTGACGCCGCTCCAGCTCATCGACTGGCTGGCGCTCAGCGTGGGGAAGATGTCGGACCTGGCTGAAAGCAGCCTTTCCTTATAAGATTCTATGCTCTTCACCTGGGAAACTATTTTCGGGATATCGTCCAGCTTCAGCGCCCCTGACTTCAGCGTGTAATCCGGCACGCCCAGCTCACCTTTGGCGGCCAGCAGCGGCCGGCCGGGCAGCCCCAGGCTCTTCAGCAGCGTCCTGCGCGACATATCCAGCGAGCGCTCCGAATTCTGCATGTCGGCTTTGGCCTTCTCGTACAGAGCCGCGGCGTACAGCATGTTGCCGCGCGATTCCCTGCCGCTCTCGTACTTCAGCTGGATCAGCTTCGCGTTCTCCTCGCGGATGGTCAGGATCTTCCTATTCACCTTGATCTGCTCCTGGGCCACGATAAGCCCGGTGAAGGCCGAATAGAGGCTCTGCCGCAGGCTGGCCGATTCGGTCCGGTAATCGGAAAGGGCCCTTTCGTAGGTTATCTTCGAAGTCCGTATAGAGGAGTAGGTGCCGAGGTCGAACAGCGTTTCGGAGGCGGAGACGCTCAGGCCGAACCTGTTGGAGGGGGAGGAAGAGGCGCTGCCGCTCCGGGAGAAGGAATGCGAAAGGCTCACCCTGGGCAGGACGGAGTTATAGCTGGCCAGGTACAGGTATTCGTTCTGCTCTATGGCCAGTTTCTTCACCTTCAGCCCGGAATTGTTGAGCAGCGCTTCCCGGACGCAGTCTGACCACGAAAGTTCCAGCGGCTTTTCCTGGGCCGCCAGCGGGAGGGTTGAAAACAGGGCGAAGAGGAGGAGCGAAGGGATAAAGGGTGTTTTCATGTTATTATGGGTCATTTTCGGGTTCCGGTCCCCGGTACGGGCCGCGGCCGGCTCTTTCCGGGTACGCTAGGTCAACGCGCGGTGGGCCGCTTTTATTGCATCCGGCCGCCGAAAAACTTACCTATCGGTAGGTAAAGTATGGCATTATGGCCGCTTCTTGTCAACGGAGCCCTTGGCGCGGTCGTCCAGCCTTTTCTGCAGCTTCCTGTAGATGCCGATGTCGAATTTGAACCTGTCCTCCAGGCCTCTGAACACCTCTTCCCGCCGGGCAGGGTCCTTTTTCATCAGCTTATATATTTCATTCTTCTTCTGGTCGGCCACTTTGGCGGCGTAAAGCCGGTCCATGGCGTCAGTGACCCCTATCTCCATCTGCAGGCATTTTATGCGCTCCAGCGAGGAAAGGTTCAGGCCTATCTCGGCGTCCGCCCGCCTGAGGAACCTTTTTAGGCCGTCCAGGTCTCCCTTCCGGAAGGCTTCGTTGATGGCGGCCATGCGCCCGGTCAGGAATTCCTGCTCGTCCTTGGAATGCGGCCGGTCGGGGTGGTAGAGGCGGGCCAGCTTGCGGTAGATGTCCTTCAATTCCTTTTTAACTTCGGCGGTGATCTCTTTTTCGGTCTCTTTTTCGAATTTGAGCGGGCCATTGCGCGCCGCTAATTCAGGGGGCAGGCCTATCACGCGGGATTTCGCCTCATCGAGGGCTTCTATATACCTGCCCAGCCGCGGCAGGTAGACCTTGGCGTAAAAATCCTTTATCGAGGTCCGAATCGAGACCAGGTCGTCGAGCTTCAGGAAAAGCTGCTTCTCCTTCTCGAACATCTCCTTCCTGAGCCGGTTTATCTCCCTGGCCAGCTCGGGTTCCTTGGAGACCAGTGATCTGTTTTTATTCATTATTTCAAAGACGGCTTCCCGCAAAACCTTGCTTCCGTCCGGGGTACGGGTTCGGAGCCAGTCTAGGGATTTGCCTTCCTGCCCCCGAACCCCATTGGGAACCCTCCCGTGGTTCCCCTCCATCCGCCGTAGGCGGATGGAGCCTCCTCTCCGCTACGGGGGCCGGAAGGCAAATCCCCAGCCTGTCCCCTCCAAGATAAGGGCTGAAAACCTCCAAATGGCCGGAAGCAAGGTTCCGCGTGAATCCGCTTAAACTCCCTCGCGCGACTCTAGTGATGGAGCGGGTGGCGGCGGGGTTGGCGAGAAAGGCCCTCACGGAGGGAGGAGCTTGCGTAAGCGCGACGACTGAGTGAGGAGGGGCGGCCACGGTGTGGCCGACCCCGTGCCTGACGAGCCATCCCGCCGACAGGACCCGCGAACCTTACTTCAGCTTTTCCTGGCCGGAGAAATTCCGCCCCAGTTTAAAGCCCGCCAGCACTTCCTCGTCCTCTTTGTTCTTCTCCCCGGCTATCACCGAAGCCAGCGTCGCCCCCAGACCGGGGCCCAGCATAAAGCCCTGCCCGCACATCCCCACCGCCAGCGCGTAGCCCGGCGCCTCCGCCGGAAAATCCACTATCGGGAAACCGTCCGGCGTCATCGGGTACAGACCGCGCCAGGTCCTGCGCACCTTGATGTTGGCCGCCGCCGGCATCAGGTTTATTATGCGCTTCGAGATCTCCGTCAGGAATTCGGAAGTGGAGCGCCTGTCGTCGCCCCAGAGGTACGGGCTGGGCGTCATGCAGAAGACCAGCTGGCCCTCGAAGTTCTGGTAGAAATAATAATTGTGCGACCTCTCGCCCGGGCGTATGTCCACCACCATCGGCTCGAAGAACCTTTCCACCGGCTCCGTGATCCCGGCCTCGTGCGAAT
>CAZJUL010000025.1:0-6114 GCA_964549095.1 uncultured Elusimicrobiaceae bacterium | reverse complement strand
ACCGGCACCGTCACCCCGGCAAGCTCGGAGACCTGGGCGGCGTAGGCGCCGGCCGCGTTCACCGTTAGCGCCGCCCGGTAAGTGCCTTTCGCCGTCTTCACGCCCTTCACCGCGCCGTTCTCCTTTATCACGCCGGTCACGCTTTCGTTGAATTTGAATTTCGCGCCAAGCTTCAGCGCCCGCCTGTAAAAAGCGTTGGACGACAGCAGCGGCGAGGCCGAACCGTCGCCGGGGGAATAAGTGCCGCCGCGCAGGCCGTCCGCGGCAATGCCGGGGACCAGCTCGCGCGCCCGCTCCGGGCCTACCCAGTAGATGTCCAGCCCGAATTTCTGCTGCACCCGGAGCATCTCCTTCAGCATCGACTCGTCTTTTTCCGTGTAGACGGGAAAGAAGTAGCCGCCCTGTATCCACCCGATATCCTCGCCGTGCTTCTTCTTCCAGGTGGAGAAGATCTCTATGCTCCGCAGGGAGGCCTTTATCTTGGAGCCGTCGGAATGCGTGGCCCGCACCCCGCCGATGGCGCACTTGTTCTGCCCCTGGCCTACGGACGGCAGGGCGTCCACGACCAGCGTCTTTTTGCCTTTCTCCGCCAGGAACATCGCCAGCGGCGTGCCCACGCTGCCCGCGCCTATTATAATGACGTCGTAATGGTTTTCGCTCATAAATTCTGTCCGGGTTTCAGAACCCGCTCCACGCGGCCTTCTTTTTGGGGCCGCTCTCGCAGACCGCGTTGGAGAAAGCGCCCAGCGGCGCCTCCAGGAACAGCGGGCGCTTGGTGAAGCCGGTCACTTCCTTCAGGTCCACGCCTTCGCTCTTGAAGATGGAAAGGATAAGGCTCTCGCAGGTCTTGGACCCGCAGGCGCCCATCCCGGCGCGGGTGACTGCCTTCAGCTGGTTCATATCGCGCAGGCCGTCCCTGATGGCCTTGCGGATCTCGCCCAGCGTCACCCGCTCGCAGCGGCAGATGATGACGTCGTCGTCTTCCTGCCGCTTGGCCGGGCGCATCGCCGTCTTCGACGCGGCCTCCGGGACGAAAAGCCGGACCGAGGCTATCTTGTCGGCGATGGCCGGCGAGGCCTTCACTATCACTATCAGCGTGTTCTCGGCCGTGAAATCCTTCACGTCTGTCACCACCGCCGTGCCGAGGGTCGCGCCCTCCCAGTCGGTGATGCTGACCGCGTCGCCCTTCTTCACCAGGCCGCGCGCTATCTCGAAAGGCACGGACACCGACGGGGCGGACTTGTCCTTGCGGTAGTCCACCAGCGTGACCGCCAGGCCCGGGCAGATCAGCAGGCATTTGAAGCAGCCGATGCAGTCGCCGGCGAACTTCGGGTTGTTCATTATGCTGTCGCCGTCCAGCTTGATGGATTTTTTCGGGCAGACGGTCACGCAGGGGTTGCAGGGTATCTCCTGGTGGCAGTGCAGCACCGGGTAAACGGGCTTGTCGTGGTCCCGGGCGCCGGGCTTGCGGGTGGCGCCGGGCCGGGATTTTAAAACCTCCAGCCGCTCGAACCAGAACTGCGGGACCTCGCCGGCCATTATGCCGAGGCTCTTGAGCACCTTGTGCGCGGTTATCTTCCCGCTGAACATCGCGGCGGAGGCTTCGGCTATCTCTTCCGCGTCGCCGCAGACGAAGGCGTTCAGGCCGAAAGAGACGGCCTGCTGGTGGAATTCGTTGACCGGGTTCAGCCCGACGGCGATGAGCAGCGTGTCGGCGGCGAAGGTCCTTTCCGTGCCCGGCACTGCCCTGAATTTGGAATCCGCCTCGGCTATGGTCACGGTTTCCAGCTCTCTTTTGCCTTCGGCCTTAACTATGGTGTGGCTGGTGTAGACGGGCACGCCCAGGCGCTTTATCTTGTCGGCGTGGACCTTGTAACCGCCGCATGTCGGCAGCGCTTCTATGAGCCCGACCACCCGTATGCCGGCCTGCAGGGCGTGGTAGGCGGCGATGAGCCCGACGTTGCCGCCGCCCACGATGAAGAGCCGCTTCGCCGGCCGCACCAGGTCGCGGTTGACCAGCGTCTGGAAGGCGCCCGCCCCGTAAACCCCGGGCAGGGTGTTGCCGGGGAAGGCCAGCGTCCGTTCGCGCGCGCCGGTGGCGCTTATCAGCGCCTTGGGCTTTACCAGGTAATATTTGCCGTCGCGGATGATCCCCACCTTTTTATCCGAAAAGACCGCCGCGCAGGCCGCGCCGGTCCAGGCGGTCACCGACGGATATTCCTTAAGCTGGTCCGTCAGCTTGTCGGCTATGTCTATGCCGCGCGTGCCGGCGTAGCAATCTTCAACCGAGCCGAAGAATTTGTGCGTCTGCAGCACCAGCTTGCCGCCCAGCTTGTGCTTGTCGTCGATAATGAGGGTGTTCACGTTCAGCTTGCCCAGCTCCGCGGCCGCGGCCAGGCCCGAGGGGCCGCCGCCGATTATCAGCGCGTCCACTTCCAGCTCTTCCACGCGGCCGTATTCGCTCACGCAGGCCGTAACCGGTATCTTCGGCAGCCCCTTCAGCGGCTCTATCTTCATCCCGTCGCGCACCGCGGCCACGCAGGCCTTCACCGGCAGGCCGTCGGCTATCACGGTGCACTGGGCGCACTGGCCGTTGGCGCAGAACATCCCCTGCGGGCTGCCGTCCTTCTTGTGCTCGCTGAAAATTTTTATCGAGTTGGCGAAAAGGGCGCTGGAGATGACCTCTCCTTCGAAAGCTTCCAGGGCGCGCCCCGCGAAAGTGAATTTGACCTTCTTTTTTTCTTCCACCGGCAGGATGGGGTGGGAGGTTATTCTTTCCATAATGCTTGTCCTCTCGAAACCGTTCCCGATTCCATACTATACTACAAAAAAATAAACGGGGTTTCCTGCCCGGCGGCATATTTTGATATAATTGAAGTCATAGCGGATAATTTTTATCAAGAGGGGTAAAACTGAAATGAAAAAGACGATTTTGACCGTGGTGCTGGCCGCGCTGCCGGCCGGCGCTTTTTGCGCGGCCCCGGTTTCCGACGCCGACTTCGCAAAGAGCCTGAACTGCGTGGCCGTCTCGGCGGCTGAAACGGTAAAGGCGGGCAAACTGCCCGAGATAATACCGGCCAAGGCCGCCTCTGTAAAGGGCGGCAGGTACGTGCAGGTTTCCGGCTATGTCACGCTGAACGGCAACGGCTTCGTTCCGCAGAACGGCGGCTTCACTTCCGTTACGCTGAACGGCTGGGCCACCTTCCGCGACAGCACCGGCAAGGTGACCAGCAACAACACCTACATAAACACGATGGTTTCGGCGTTCATCAACCCGAACCAGTACGTTTTCCAGACCGTGTGGCCCAATATTTACGCCCAGTTCTACCAGGACGGGAAATTCGTCGGCTCCACCGGCATGAGCGGCTCCATCAGCGTCAGCGGCTTTCCGTCAAGCAGCTTCGTCTACCTGAACGGCAGCGGCTACCTGAGCGGCAGCATCTACGTGCAGGACGCGGAGTAACCGCGCGCCGCGGTAAGGGCCGTCCTGCTTAAGGACGGCCTTTTATTTGCCCAGGACCCTATGCCCAGCCTGCTTATCATAGACGACGACCAGACCATACGGATGCTGTTCCAGTACGTCTTCCAGGACGGCGGCTACGACGTGTATACCGCCGAAAACGGCCAGGACGCGCTGGACAAGCTGGACCAGTTCACGCCCGATTTCATGCTGGTGGACGTCGCCATGCCCGTGATGGGCGGCACCAAGTTCGTGGAAACCCTCAGGAAGCTGTCCGCCTCCAAGCCGCACCTCAAAGAGATACCGTTCATAGTGATGACCGGCGAGAATTTCATGGAGTCCGGCCTCAACAAGGTGTTCCAGGAAAGCCCCGGCTTCAGGGCTTTCGTGCCGAAGATGACGCAGCCCGAGATAGTGCTGGGCCAGGTCAACGAGATACTGAATCCGCCGCAGTAGGTCCGGGGCCCTCCCCGCCATCCGGTACCGGGAAAAAAAGGAAATATGATACAGCTCGCCGTTGAACCGCCGCTTTATTTCCAATGGAACCAGCAGCCGCCGCAGTGGCAGCTCAGGGGCGTGATGTCCGGCCAGCGTACCGCCCGCGTGAGCTCCCTCCCCTTCGTGATAGGCCGGGCGCTGGACAGCCAGCTGGTCCTGCCGGACACCCCGGAACTCAGGAAAACCACCAGCCGCTGGCACTGCTATATCATCCAGCACGGCAGCCGGTACTGGATCGCCGACGGCAGCTACGAGATCATCCCCGAAGAGGGCGTCAGGAAGTCCAGCGTCAGCGGCACTTTCCGCAACGGGCGCCCGGTCAAGGAACCGCAGGAGCTCCGCCCCGGGGATACCATCACGCTCGGCCCCTGGAGCTTCAAGATAGAGGAAGAGGAAGCCAAGAGCTTCTCCATAGATATCGACGACGCCCTGAAGGTCACGCAGTCCGGCAAGCGCGCCACCATTAACGAGAAGGACCCGAAAGCCGGCGCCGGCTACAAGCAGCTGCACGAGCTTTTCCTGGAGCTGAACAAGCTGGAAAACATCGAGGACTGCCTCGCGCGGGCGCTGTCCTTCGCGGCGGAAAGGATACCGGCGGCGGAAGTCTGCGCCATCCTGCTCACCCGCCCGGGCGAACAGCCGGCTTCGCGGCTGGCCTGGCGCAAGGGCCAGGGCCGCGTGGGCGACCTTAAGTTCAGCCCCAGCCTGCTGGAAAAGGTGTCGGTAAAGGAACCCTTATTCCTGGCGTCGCGCATCACGAACCCCTCTAATGTCCAGCACTCGCAGCAGATAAGCTCGGCCCTGCTCACCCCGCTGACCGGCGGCGGCAGCCGGCTGGGAGTTCTCTATATGGACAACCGCGGCGCCAGCTCGGCCTTCACCGAGGAGGACCTTTACCTGGCCTCCGCGCTGAGCGGCGTGATCTCCCTGCAATTGATGGCGGAGCGGCAGATCTTCCTGGGTAAGCTGGAGGACAACCTGCGCCTGTATTTCAGCTCCAATGTGGCCCGCCGGCTGGCGGCCGAAGCCAGGGCCGGCAAGACGCCGCAGCTGGAGGCGGCCGAAAAGAACGCCGCGATACTTTTCGTGGACATACAGGGCTTCACCAACTACTGCCACGCGCATACCCCGGCCGAAGTCAGCGGCCTGCTGAACCCGTATTTCAAGCTGATGTCGGAGTGCATACACCGGCACGGCGGCTACGTGGACAAGTTCATAGGCGACGCGGTGATGGGCGTGTTCCAGCAGGCGGAGGCTTTCGACGACCCGAAGGGGGAAAGCTCGCCGGCGCACCAGGCGGTGCGCGCCGCCCGCGATATGGTGCAGGCCTGGCGCGAGAAATCCGCCGGCGGGCACAGCCGGCCCCTGCCGCTCCGCGTGGGCGTGGACGTGGGCAAGGTGGTCATAGGCAACGTCGGCTTCCCCGGCCGGATGGAGTACACGGCCATCGGCGACGCCGTCAACATTTCTTCCCGCCTGCAGCGGATGGCCCCGCCGGACGGCGTGGTGATGTCGCCGGAGTGCCACCGTCTTGTCGAGAAAGAATTTTCCTGCAAGAGCATAGGCCCGCAGGAACTGAAAGGCTTCGGCGAGCTTGAAGTCTGGCTCGCCTCCGTCTGACCCTAACTTTACATTTCAGTCCATAACCAAAGTGTCAAGTTATCCGGCTTTGTCGTCGATACCAGTCTTAACCCTGTAATGAAGCGGTTTCGCTAACTTTACATTTTAGTCAACAACCAAAATGTAAAGTTAGGCGGGTTTGTTGGCTTCGGCTTCGGTTTCGAGGACGGCGATCATTATGCGGGCGCAGGCCTCGGCGTCGGAGAGGGCGTTGTGGTGGTTCAGCTTGATGCAGAGGTGGCGGCAGACGTGGGAAAGGTTGGCGGGGCGGATGTTCAGCACTTTCCGCGCCAGCTGGACCGTGCAGCGGAAGGGCTGCCCGGGCGGGGTAAGCCCGGCGCCGGCGCAGCAGGCGTTCAGGACCCCTCTGTCGAAGCCGGAGTTGTGCGCCGCGATGAATTCCGCCCCCGCGAAAAAGCCGGCCAGCCCGGGCCAGAGCTCCCCGAAAGAGGGGGCGTCCTTCACGTGGTTCCAGCTTATGCCGTGCAGCGCGGTGAAGACGAAGGCCTGCCTGGGCGGCTTAATTAGGAAGTGTT
>CAZJUL010000024.1:0-17355 GCA_964549095.1 uncultured Elusimicrobiaceae bacterium | reverse complement strand
ACCTTGGCCACCACCTCTTCCACGGAGTTCTTCACCAGGTAGCGGTTGCCCGTGGCCAGGTTGATGACCGTGTCGGGCGCGGCCTCCACGCTTTCTATGAGGTCCGCGTTGACCACGATCTCCGCGCCGTTGAGTTTCTGGAGCTTGATCATGTGTTTTTATTATACATAAAAAGGCTGCGGGCACAGGCGTCAGGATGTCCTGTTATCCGCAGCCCGCGACCTGTTCATTCCCCTTCTTTTTTGCCTTTCAGGGCCCACTTCAGCCGGTCCGCGAAAGAGCTTTCTATGGACCTGTATTTCTCCAGTTCGGCCGAGAGGGCTTCCAGCTGCGCCTGCGCGTTCTGCGCGTCCAGCGCCGCGGTCTCCCTGGCTTCCGCCAGGCCCTGCCTTTCGGCTTCGAGCTGGCCGTTCAGGTCCGCCGCCTGGTGCTCCATCTGCTGCACTTTCTGCTTGAGGAAAAGGAGTTCGGACTCGAACCGGGCGCGGTTGTCGCTCTCCAGCCTGAGTTCCTGCGCGGTGCGCGCGAGGGCTTCTTCTTTAGCGGCCTTGTCCGCGGCCAGGGCTTCCTCTTTGGCGGCCTTATCCGCGGCCAGGGCCTCGAATTTCGCCTTCAGGTCGGCCTGCTCCGCCGCGAGGCGCCTCGCTTCGGCCTCGAAGGAGATGGCGCGCTGCTCGAACTCCGCCTTTTAGGCGCTCAGGGCGCTCAGTTTCCCCTCGAGGTTCTTCCTGTTGCCGGCGGCTTCGGCCGCGGCGGTCATAAATTCCTTCTGCTTTTTGGCGAGGATGGCGTCCAGATTCTTCACTTCTTCGGCCAGGCGCAGGGCTTCGCTCTCCAGTTTCAGCGCGGCCGCTTCCGAGGCGAGCTTGGCTTCCCTGAGCTTTTCCAGCTGTTCGGTATAATCCTGGTCCAGGCGTTTTTTCTGGGCGGCGGCCATCTCGGCCAGGTCGTTCTCGGCCTTCAGCCGCATCTCGGCGATCTTATTGTCCTTTTCGCCCTGCGCGTCGGCGCGGACCCGGGCCAGCTCGTCCTGGTGGGCGCGGGCGGCCCTGGTTATCTCTTCCTGGCGGGCGGCTAGCTCCTGCTGGTGGGCGCGCTCGGACCGCGCCAGCTCTTCCTGGCCGGCCTGGGCCAGCTTGGCCAGCTCTTCCTTGTGGGCGTGTTCGGACCGCGCCAGCTCTTCCCGGAGGGCCTCGACCGCCTGCTGGTGGGCGCGGGCCGTCATGGCGTCCTCTTCCTGGCGGGCTTTTGCGGTCCTGGCGAATTCTTCCTGGCCGGTGCGGGCAAGCCGGGCCAGCTCCTGCTGGTGCGCGCCGGCCATCGCGGCCATCTCGTCCTGGTATTTCTTTATGAGGGCCAGCTTCTCTTCCTGGCTCTCGGCGCCGGCGCGGGCCAGCTTTTCGCTGTAGGTTTTGGTCACGTCCGCGGCGTAAGTTTCCTTTATCTGCTCTATCCGCGCCTGGTGCTTCTTCGCCAGTTCGTCCATATCGGCCTGGCGGGAAGCCTTTAAATGTTCAAGCTCCTGCTTTATTTTCTTTGTTTCCTCTATGCCGGCGGCCATGGACTGGGCCATCTGCATCTTTTCCGTGCGCAGGGCGGAGCGCTCCTTGTCCAGCGCGGCGTTGACGGCCTGCACCCGGCCTATAAAGCCCTTTATCTTCACCAGTTCGGAGATCGCCCGGATCTTTTCCCCGGAGACCTGCGCCACGGCGTTCTCCTTCTCGTGGAGCATCGCCTCGTAGCGGGCCTGGAGCTTCTGCAGCTCCTCGTCCTTCTCCGCGTTCTTGCGGTCGGCTATCGCGCCTATCTCCCGCTGCAGCCTGCTCATGTCGGCCAGCGTCTTCTCTTCCCTGGCCCTGAAATCGGAATTCGCGCGCTCTTCGCGCATCTTGGCCATCGTGACTTCGGCGCGCAGGTTGGCCAGCTCGCGCTCCTTCTCGGGGAGGCTCCGCATGTACTGATCGGCGTTGGCGCGGTCGCGCTCCACGCGGGCCATCTCGTCCTTGTAGCGGCCGATCTCCTTTTCCAGCATTATCTTGTCGAGGCCGGTCAGGCGGAGCTCGTCCTGCACCTCGCGCAGCCTTTCGGCGCTGTTCTTCAGCGAGCGGACTTCCTCTTCTTTCTGCACGAAACTCTTCTGCCACTGCGCCTTTTCCTCCAGCCAGCGGCGCTCCATCTCCTGGAGCCGGTACACGAAATGGTTTTCCACGTCCTTGGAGGAGCTCTCGCGCTCCTGCATCTGGCCGCGCAGGGTCTGCATCCAGGTCTCGCGCTCCTGCACCAGCCTGGTCTCCAGCTCTTTTATCTTGGCCTTGAGGCCCATCCGCTCTTCGGCCACTTCCTGTTCGTGGCGGTCGCGGCGGAGCTTGTCCTGTATGTCCTTCAGGGAGGATTCCACTTTGGAGGAGAGCACTTCGTCCTGCTGGCTCTTCAGGGTGGCCAGCAGCGCTTTCTCCTTTTCCTGGGAAAGCAGGTGCTCCATGTCGCTGATCTTCTTTTCCAGCTTGTCCTTGTCCTCTTTCATCCTGGCCGCTTCTTCCGCGGCGGCGTCGCGCTGGGCGCCCCGGGGAGCGGAGGAACCGAAGGGGAACGAAGACGCGCCGCCCGGCATCGGGGGCGCCGGCCTGGCCGCGCCGGGCATCGGGGGAACGGGCCTGCCGCCCGCGCCGGGAGCCGGGGGCTGCGAAGCGCCGGGCCTGGGAAAGCCCGGCGGCAACGGCGGGAAATTCGGCTTTTCGTTAGGATCTTTATCTGCCATAAGGCGTTACTAAGTCTTTTGCTCTGGGGACAGTCCCCTTCTACCGCTCGCTGCACTCGCCGGTAAAGGGGACAGTCCCCGATTTTCAGCCTTCAACATATATAGTTTAAAGGTTAATGATTACCTTTTAGTTACCTAAATGTTAATTAACCTTTAAGCCGGGTTATGCCTGAGTCTCTTTAGTTCAGGGGACAGTCCCCGGCCCTTTTACTGCTTTCCGGCCTGCGCCTTGAAATTGTTCAGCCATTCGGTCACCGCCGGGTCGTTGGAAAGCTTCGCGTAAAGCTCGTAGGCCCTCAGCGCTTCCTCCGTGCGGCCCAGCGCGTAATAGGAAGACCCAAGGTACTGCTGGACGGCTGCCGAGGACGGGTCCAGGCCGGCGGCGTATTCCAGGTGCTGCAGGCTTTCCTCGTACCGCCCCTGGTTGTAAAGCTCGGCGCCCGACCCCATGTACTGCTGGGCCTGCGCGGCGTTCTCGGGCGACGGCGCGGCCGGCGACGCCGGCGCGGCGGCCCCGGGGCGGCCCGCCAGGTTCTGGAATTTCTGCCGCCTCTGCTCGTCCGAAGAGATCCCGGCGCCGTCTATGATGTACATCTCCTGCGAGCCCTTCTGGCGGACGTTTATCTTGCCCTCGGCCTCCAGCTGCTTGATCTTGTCCAGGATCTTCATCTGCGCCTCGTCCGCCTGCGCGGGCGTGAGGTCGGTGGAATACTCCATGATCTCCTTGATGGCGCTGACCGAGCCCTGCGACATGTTGCTGAAGAACTTGTTGACTATCGCGGGCTCGCCCTTGTACAGGGCCTTGGCGATGTCGTCGTTGGAAAGGCTCCTGATGATGGTCTGCACGTCGCGGTCCGGGAAATTCACCATATCCTCGAACACCAGCATGCTGCGCCGCACCTTCTCGTAGATCTCCGGCTTCTGCGTCTTCAGGTATTCGATGATGTTCTTGCGGGTGGCGGCGTCGGAATCCTCCAGCATCTTGGAAAGCTGCTCCACGCCCCCCATCACGAAGTCCACGTTCTCGCGGACGTCCTTGTCTATGGCCTCTATCTGGTCGCGGGAGACCTGGCGCACGGTCAGGGCCTCCATGGCGACCTTCGACTGCATCTCCACGGGCAGCATGGACAGCGCCTGGCGGGAAAGCTCCGGCTTCAGGTAGCTCAGGACCACCGCTATGACCCACGGGTCTTCCTTCCTGAGCAGGAACAGGTAGATCAGCCGCTTCAGGTTCTCTTCGTTCAGGTAGGTGAACGGGGTGAATTTTTTCATAAGGTCGTCCTCTTCTTCCTCTTCCTCCTCCGACTTCTGCATGAAATTCATGTCTATCTGCTGGTGGCCCTCCTGCTTCTGGTCGCCCTCCCCGGCGCCCCCCCCGCCGCCCTCCTCGGTCTTCTGGTCTATGTTGACCTCGGCGCCGGGCTTGGCCATCAGCGCGTTCACGTACCGCCTGAAGAAGCTCCACAGCGGGCCGAACAGGAACAGCAGCAGCAGCAGGACCAGCGCCGCGTACAGCAGCGGCAGGTAGACGCTGGGCCTTTTCAGGTCGTCCAGCATATTATAGCTGTTAAATTTCGTCTCTTTGAAAAGCACCGTGGGCATGTCCTTGCCCTTGATCTTGAAAGGCACCAGGTACTCGTCTATCCGCGTCCTGGCCACCCTGAGGGTAGCGCTGGAAATGGTGCTGTCGTGGATCACGGTCACCTGGCACCTGGTGATCTCGGTCTCCAGGCCGTACCTGACCTCCTGCACGCCCCTGCCCTGCTGGGCCTGCTGGCCGGAAGCCGCTTCGGGCGGCCTGGTGTTCGCCGGCCCGAGTATGGATTTGGGCTTCGGCACGCCGGGCATCAGGAATTCCATCTCGGGAACCCCGCCGCCGGCCGGGCCCGCGCCCTTCTCCTTGTATTTCTGGATGACCCCGCTGCCCTCTTTGGTCTGCTCGGATTTCCTGGAGATGACCTCCATCTCCACGTCCGCGAACACGAAAGCCTTGGCGGGGCCGAAGATGGGGTCCAGGATATCGTTCTTGATCTTGGCTTCGAGCTCGTGGCGCAGGGAGTCCTGCTTGTTCATCAGGGAGGCGTCGAGGGGGTCCACCGCGCCAAGGGACGGGGGTACGCCCGCATAAAGCGCGGCGAAAAGGAAATACAGGGCGGCGAGGGCCGGTCCCGATGCTTTTGGCCTTTCCATACCGTTTATTTTACACCTGCGCTATTACAAAAAAGTTTCGTAACTGTTTAAGATAAGTAATGAAAGGCCGGCCGGGAAGAAGAAGGGCGCCCGCCTAAGGCGGACGCCCCCTTCTACAGCCCCCCTAGGGACCTTCGCCCCCCGCCAACCGCCCGCAAAACCGGGAACCCCTTATTTACTGCACCTGCCTCAGGAACTGCTTGACTATGGTGTTGTTGGGGTTCACGTCTATGACCTTCTCCCACATGACCTTGGCCTTGTCCTTCTGGTCCATCAGGTAGAAGGCGCTGCCCATGATCTCGAGCGCGGTCTCGTTGTTGGGCTCGAGGTCCAGGATGTCCTGCGCGCGCTTCATGGCCAGGTCGTACTTGCCGTCGTAGATGGACTGGCGGGCGTCGTAGGTCCGCTGGTCGATGTAGGTGAAGATCTCGGGGCCTTCGGGCTTGCGGGTCAGCTCGGTCACGCCGGCTTCCTTCTCCACCATGTTCAGCAGGGAGAGCAGCCGGTCGTTCTTGGGTGCCTTGTTGAAAGCGTGCCGCAGCACGTTCACGGAGCTGCGCAGGTCGTTGCCGTCCGTGTAGCTGATGATGCCGCGGCGGGTCAGCGTGGGGACTTCGTCGCTGCCGGTGGCGTCGGGCACGTAGCCGACCGCGGCTTCCAGGCGGCTGATCATGCGGCGGATGTCGTTGTTGCCCGGGTCGGAATCCAGCGCGGACTTGAGCTTCTCGATGGCCTTGCCGAAGTAGCCGGCCTTGAAGTACTGCATCGCCTGGCGCACCGCGTCGCGCACTTCGCGCTCGTGCTTGGCCTTGTTGGAAGCGCCCATGCGCATCGTCACGGAGAAGCGGGTGGTGGTGCCCAGCGCGTGCACGCCCTGCGCCACGTCGAAGCCGAAATTCTTGTATGTTATGCCGACGCCGAAATCCGCTTCCTGGATGCCGGGCGCGCCCATTACGCCGAACCTCAGCGCGGACCAGGACATAAGCCAGTATTCCCCGCCGAAGCGCCAGGTCAGGTCGGCCTTCATGGGTTTCACCAGGTCGAAGCCGAACACCAGGCTGCCCTTGAAGAGGCTCAGGGCCTGGCCGAGCTTCAGGGTCAGCGGCAGCTCGTCGTCGGTGTCGCCGGAGGTCATCGAGAAGACGTTCTGTATGCCCATCGCCATCCGGTAGGTCTTGGAGAACTTCTGCAGCATCGCGATGTCGATGGCGTTGAAAGAATCCTTGGAGGTGTCGAGCTGGCGGGTTATGTTCTTCGCCATCACGCCGAAGGCGAGCTTGTCGGAAACTTCGCGGCCCCAGGAGAAGGCCAGCGCGCGCTCGGTGTTGTCGAAGGTGCCGAGGCTCTTGATGTCCACGATCTCGTCGCCGGAGGAGTTCGCGGTGATAGAGATCTTCTCGAAGCCGACCGATTTCAGCTGCGTCATAGAGAACGCCCAGGTGCCCCTGGAAGCGGTGGGGTGCGCGTAGGTGAAGAAATTCAGGGTGGTGTCGGCGAACAGGTTGGCCTGCATCGCGGTGAATTCTTTCCGCTCGAGCAGGGTCATGGCCGCGGGATTCCAGTAGGAGGCGGAGGCGTCGTCGGCCACCGCGAAGAACGCGCCGCCCATGCCCAGGCCGCGGGCGCCGGCGCCGTAGGACATGAACTGCGCGGGCTGGCCGCCGGACTGCGCGAGGGCGGAAGCGGCCGCCATAACAATGAAAAGCCCCGCAAACAGAACGCCGCGAACGGTTTTAAATCCGCTCGTCAGCGCCCTTAACGGGGCAATGACATAAAATAAGCGTTTCATTGTTTTCGGCAGCCTGACCCTCGCCGCACTTCGCGAGTCTCAGCTTTGCGCCGCCGGCTTTCGCCGACTTTGCTATTATCGCAACATTAACAACACGGAATTGTTACCAATTCTTCAATATATTATAGCAGATAGAAACCATTTGTCAAGGCCCAATTTCTTGACTAGTCAATAGGTCCTTTTTAGTGGTCCCCGGCTTATGCGCCCCTCCGCGCCTAATGTATAATACCTATCTTCCTCATTACCACCTTGTTGCCCTTCGGGCTTGAGGCCTTCACCCGGACTATATAGCCGCCCTTGGCCACGATGCTGCCCAGCCCGTTCTTGCCGTCCCAGGTGACGAAGTTCGGCCCCAGCTTGCCGCCGTTCTCGCCGCTGGAGAACCGGAATTCCTTGACCACGTAGCCCAGCAGGTCGTAAAGGGTTATCGTAACCTCGGCGTTATCGTTGAGGTTATAGGTAATGACGGCCTTGCCTTCCACGCCGCCTTTCCTGAGGTCCACCGGGTTCGGATAGCTGGACACCTTGCTCAGCAGCTCGGCGCCTATGGCGGTGCCCGCGGGCGTGGAGACCGGCGACCACTCGGACGCGAGGCCGGCGAAGTTCCAGCTCCTGATCCTGTACGAGTAGTACCTGTCGGCGGGGCGCGGCGTTTCGCCGGGGTTGACGGAGTCGCCCACGGTATAGACGTTGTTTATCGCGCCGCCGCTCTTGTACCCGGACACGGCCGCTATCGTCTTCCAGACGGGACTGGTGCCCTCGCGCTCCTGCACCTCGTAGGACATGATATTGGACTCGGAGTCCTGGGACGCGTCCCACTTGAGCGTGTAGGTGAGGCCGGCGGAGGTGCCCTTGGGCACCTGCGGCTCGGGCGGGCCGGGCACGGTCGGGTTGGAGGTGTCGATCCTGGCGAACAGCACTGGGACGCCCGTCTCGCTGGGAATGTAGGAGCCGTCGGCCATGGCGCCGCGCACCGACAGTATATAGGCGCGGTCGGACACGGTTTCGCCCCACGAGGTATGCAGCCCCTTGTAGGAGCCCTGGAAGTTCCGCTGCAGGATGCTGAAGGTCGCAGGGCCCTGCTTCTTGACCATCATGATCTCGTTCCCGACGTAGACTATACCCTCGTCCGCGAAGCCGTCGGTGGAAGTCACGGTGAAGCTGGAGACGTCCGTGTCTATCCTGCTGACCAGCTTGGTGATATGGCCCGGCGACAGCGAGATGTTCTTGACCGTGGACGCCAGGATGTTGCCGACCGGCTGCCAGACGCTCTTGATGTTGGAGGGGTTGGCGTAGTTGTCGCCGATGGACAGCTCGTAGCCGAGAACGGTGTCCGAGGCGGGGTTCCACCTGCCGCTCAGCTCCGTTGTCTTGGCCGACCAGACCGTGGGCACGGCGCCGAGGTCCGACACGGGCATCTGGATATTGTCGTTCTTCACCTTGTCGCCGATGAAGTACTGCGGCTTGCCGCTGCCGTCGTCGGAGATCCTGTCCGACATGTAATCCTGGTTCGAGTCGAAATCGAGCAGCCTGTCGCCGTCGAAGTCGAAGGCGGGCATGCCGGAGTTATTGATGGTAATATTGACGCATTTTCCCGTCTTGAAGTAGTCGTAGTTGTCGGGGATATTGTCGCCGTTGATATCTATCAGCGGTTCGGAGGCCCCGCAGCCGGTGGCCGAGGTATACAGCCACCGGTTCGAATCCGGCAGCGGCAGGTTGTTGGAGCCGCGCACCAGGCTGCCGCTGGAATCGGTCTGCGCATAGGCGGGATAGCCGTTGTCGGCTATCATCAGGTTGCGGTAGACCGGCGTAAGCGGGATGACCGCCGGCACGATCAGCACGGATTCCGTGTACATCGGGAACATGTCCCCGTAGTCCTGGCCGGCGGCGAGCGCCATGGCGTTCGGGCCCCTGATATCCGAGAAACTGTTCAGGGAAACGCCTACGCTGTCGCCAAGGATGTCATAGCCGGCGAAGTCGGTCGCCCCCGTGTCGGCCACTATGTGGATCTTGGCCGTGGCCGTGGTGATGGTCAGGTAGGGCAGCTCGCCGTCCCTGACGGGGATGTTGATGCCGTTAATGAAGAGCGAAGCCGCGGAATGCGCCACATCGCCGAGCAGCTGGTCGTTCAGCGGGGAGAAGGCCCCGTCCCCGTCGTCCAGCCAGGCCGCCACCTTGGCCAGGTCGCCGTCGCCCTCGCCCAGCGCCGCCGAGACCTCGGCGATGGAGCCGGTCTGGGTCACGGTTATGCGGCCGATGTTCACGTAATCCGAAAGAGTATAAAGCGTGAGCGTCTGCAGGGCCACGTTGCGGGAGTTCTTTTCGGCCGCCTTGGGCGCGATGCTGGCGGCCCCGACCTTCAGAGTGACCGCCCTGATCGGGACCAGGCTGGAGGAGAACGGATAGGACAGGTTGCCGGAGCCCTTGGGCAGCAGCTTAGTGATGCCGCCGTATATGACCGGCGACATGTCGTGCGGGGCGTTGATGGTGAACCAGGATTTGTCGCTTATCAGCGCGCCGACCTTGTTGCTCTTGACCGCCGTTTCGCCTATGTCATAGGCCAGGAAGAAGGTCTGGGCCAGCGGCGAGATCATCTGCGGCTGGGCCAGGTAGATGACCGCCTGCGTGTTCAGCGAATTTTCCTGGTCGTACAGGTCCACCTTGCGCGCCAGGGAGGTCTTGGCGTGCGTGATGTTGGGCGTGTTGAACTCGCCCAGCTTCTCGGCCCTGCGGGTGACCAGCACGTAGGCCTTGCCGGTGGCGGCGTCCACGCCGGTGCCGGAATAAGAGACAAGCTCGGCGTTGCTGAGGAACAGCCTGCCGCTGGACTGGATGCCGGCGGTGGAGGCCAGCACCAGCTTGAACGGCACGGTGTCGGTGCTGGTGAACACCTTCTCAAGCTGCATCCTGACGCCGGAGATCTCGGCGTCGTTGATGTCCAGGATGTCGTTCTGGTTCGAGTCCTGGAAGACGCGGATGAACTTGATGTCCGTGTTCCTGCCGAACGGCGAGGTCGGGTCGTTCGAGGCGCCGGACCTCTGCACCTTCATGGCGGACCAGCGGGAATTGCCGGCTTCCGCGGTCAGGTTGAACCTGGTAATGGCGACCGAAGTCTGGGCCTGGCCGACGCCGCCGGCCGCCGCCAGGTCCATGGCCACGTCGCTCACGCCCAGCACGAGGTTGCTGCCTATTTCCCGCACCAGCATGGGCATTGACCTGACCGGCTGGGTGGTCAGCGTTATGGTATGGGGCACGCCGATATTGAAATAGTCGGTGCCGCCTATGAAAAGGCCGACGGTGCTGCCTATCACGGAGAACTGCGAGATGTCGTAGGTGATGAAGGCGCAGGTGGTGTCCGTGGTCACCACAATGGGGGACTTCAGCGCCACGTTGACAGTGCCGAAGGAGAAGGACTCGTTGCCGTAGGACATCATGTTGGGATAGAGCCCGCCGGCGTCGGGGGAGGTATCCACCGAATCCAGCAGGCAGTTGGCGTTGGCGTCGCGCCAGACCCGGATCAGGTCTATGTCGCTGTCGTTGGCCGTGCCGGTCTTGTCCACCCTTATGGACTGTACCTTGGCGGAGGTCTTGTCCGTCCTCATCTTCAGCGCCAGGACGCCCACGTTCCTGTCGTGCTGCGTGGCGTAAACGGGCGAGATATCCTCCGGCTCGGCCGTGATATTATTAAGCATCGGCATTACGGCGTGCGTCTGGCTGACCACCGGCTGCGGGAACAATGCCACGTGGCCCGAACCCTCCGGTCCGAACAGGAAGCCGCTCGTGGCCAGGACCTCAACCCCCAGGACGTCGTTCGGCGGCAGCAGCGTCTCGTAGGAGAAATTGGAGCCCCTGTCGACGCTGACGCTGACGAAGTAGAGCGTCGGTGTGGCGCCCACCACCACGTACGGCTGCCCGCTCAGGGCCGGGTCGACGACGCTGACGGTCATCTTGCCCACAGGCTCTACGCCGCCGAAGGTTCCCTCTCCGATCTCCACGTCGCTCAGGTTCATCCCGGTCACGGGGTCCCTGTCGAATTTCCCGTTGCCGTTATCCTTCCAGACCGTGACCCGCGCCACGTCGGAATCGTAGCCGTTCAGGCCCGCCGGCTGCTTGCGCGAGAGCTTTAAACCCTGCCAGCGCACGCCGTAGCCGTTGGTGTTGATGAGCAGCGACAGCAGGGGGTAATTTACCGCGCCCTGGTAGATCTCCCCGCCCAGCACCGAGCCGGCCGAATGGACGGTCACCGGCGTGCCGAACCGGCCCCTGTCGATGTACCTGAGCTGCCCTTCGGTCACGCTGCTGTAATGGATGATCTCCGAATCCACCATCGCGTAGCCGGAGTGCGGTATGCCGGTGCTGAAGGTCACGGGCCAGGCCGTGTCGTGCGCGCCGACATTGGTGATGTTCACCGCCAGCCTGACGGCGCCCACGTTGGCGCTGTCGGCCGAGGGGAAGATCGGCTGCGCGTACACGGTGACCGTGCTGGCCGCCGCGATGATCTCGCGCACCCTGGAGACGTAGGGCAGCGCGGACGCGGTGTCGAAATAGTTCGGCAGCGAAAGGGCGTTCTTGGCCGCGTCGTCTATGGTCGTGCTGCCCATCGGGAACGAGGTCGGCCTGAGCTCCCCGCCGAGGTACCTGGGGTTGCCGTCCCTGTCGTTGGGCTGGGCGGAGCTCATAATATCGTAGGTGATGTAGAACCGCTGTGAGGTGGCGGAGTTCCTGGCCTCCGCTTCGGTCAGCAGCAGCGCGGGGCTGAAAAGCGTCACCTTGGAGACCAGCGGGCCGGAGATGGTGTTGCCGAAGGTGCCGCTACCCACGGCCACGTCGTTGGCCCCCAGGAAGCCGTTATTGTCCTTGTCATACCAGACGCGGACCATATCCACGTCCTTGAGCGCTGTGCCATCCATCAGCGGGGTGCCCGTGGCGTAGACCAGGAACCAGCGCAGGTAGGCGTCGGACACGTCGGTCCTGGCGGTAAAGGACAGGATGGCCTGGTCCTTGCTCTTCTGCACCAGCGTGTCGCCAGTGGTGGTATTGGTGGCCGTTATCACCACCTTGTCGGCGTATTCCTTCACCCTGCCTACCATGGAGACGGTCTTGCCGGGCGGCTTCACGCCTATGTTCACCGTGCTCATTATCTTCGGCCCGGTTATCGCGAAGTACTCCGTGCTGCGCATGGAAAGGCCGATGTTGGCGTAAGTGTCCACGGTGGCCAGCGGCGCCAGGTCGTAGGTCACGAAATAGTCCCTTTCGTCCGTGTAGATTATCTGCCCGTCCAGGTCGCCGCTGTCCCCGATCACCGGCAGCACGGCCTGGCCGGAAACCACGGTCCCGCTCAGCCAGTACTGCTTGGTCGTGCCCTCGGCGCCCCTGGTGAGGCCCAGGAAGGTGTTGTCGTAGACGTTCACGCTGGAATAATACACCACTTCCTTCTGGTCCGCGTTGGTCTGCTCGTCGTTTATCACCAGCCGGCCGGGCGCCATCGGGAACGGGCTGTCGCCGGAGAAGTATTTCTGGATATCGTTCACCTGCATGACGGTGGCGGAGGAATACATCGCCGTTTTCAGCGCGTTGGTGGGGAAGGTCCTGTCCCTGGCGCCGGTCAGCAGCACTTCCCTGTCCTTTGATGTCCCCTCGGTCTCCAGCAGCCCGTTCTGGTTGGAGTCGTACCAGATGCTTATCTTCTTGACGTCGGAGGCCTTGTTATTGACCGGGGCGCCGCCGTTCAGCGAGGCGGGCACCCACCGGTCCAGCTTCAGGCCTCTCCAGGCCGCCGCGCCCTTCTCGCCCGCCACTTCCAGGGTCAGCCTGGCCATGGCCTTGTTCTTGTCGTTCTGGGTGATGAACGAGGGCTTGTAGAAATCGTTGGGCTGGGTCTTGTTCACGTCCATCAGGTAAACGACGTCTTCGGTAGCCGTGACCGGCACGGTGGAGGTGTTGACCGGCGCGAACGCGCCCACCACGCCGTCTATGAGGTTCACGCCGCCGGTCTCCAGCTTCGCCCCGTGCGTCAGGCCCGGAACGGCGCCGGCGCCGAATTCATAGACCACGAAGAAGGTCTTGGTGGACGGGGTTATCATGCCGTCGGCCCTGGGGTCCAGTATCGGCAGCACGAACTGCTCCAGGTCCTCCGGGTCGTGGACCGGCGCGTTCAGCGGGTCCGTGATCTCCTTGTCGATGGTGGACTGGAAGTCGCAGGTATGCGTGACGGGGCTGTCGCCGCTGGCTATGCAGTCGCCCATCGTGTAGTCGCCGCCCGAAGAATCGAGGAAGAGCCGCATGCTCTTGATGTCAGCGCCCGAGCCGGTGCCGGTCTTGATCACCCTCAGGGATTTTATCGTGCCGATGAAATTATCCGTCCAGGCGCGGACCCTCATCATGCCCACCCTGCCCTCGCCCTGGTTCACGTACGGGTACTGGGCCAGCGTAAAGGTGGTGGTGCCCACCCTCGGCTGCCACCAGGCGGCCATATCCGTGGCCTCTATGTTGATGGTGGCTGGCTGGTTCCGGACCGGCGCGGTGGCGGTGGCTATCGGGAAGTTGTTGTAGGCCACGCCCACGAAGGTGGAGTCCAGCACCACGAAGCTGGGGTTGTCCATCACCAGCGAGAACTCGCGCGGCGTGGAGGCCGTCGTGGAGACCCTGACCGCCAGGAAGAAGTTCCTGGGCGTGTTGGAGATCAGCACGGCGGTGGAGACTATCACGTTCACGTCGGGGAACCGCCACGAGCCCATGTCCGTGTCGTAGATGCCGCTGGAGATGAAGATGTCGGTCGGGGGGCCTCCCAGCGAGGTTTCCCCGTCGAACACGCCGACCTGGCCGCTGGTCGGGTTGTCGGCGTAGAAGCCCACCGAGGCGATGTCCGACCACGCGAGGGTGCCGGAGCTCTTGACCTGTATGGAGCTGAGGTACGCGGGCGGCGAGCCGGCCGGAGAGGTCTGCATTATAAGCCGCAGCATCGGCACGGGGCTGGGGACGGCCGGTATTATGCCGTCGCCCTGGTAGAGGGCCGTCCTGGTCAGGCCCAGGGAGATCTTGGCGCCCGGCAGGGGGTCCTGCGGCGCGATATCGGTGGGCGTGATCATCATGCCGCTCAGTATCACGTCCCCGGCGGACTGTACCGGCATGTTCCTGGTGCTGTCGTTGGTGTGGCCGTAGATCGACGTCTGGTAATAATCCGTGACGCTCACCCTGAGAGCCTCCACCACGGTGTCTTCCAGGAGCAGCTGCCTTTCGCCCCGGTCGGCGGGCGTGAACACGTAATACGTGGTCATGTTCAGGTAGTCCCTCAGGTCGGCGTAACCTTTGGAGTTGGTCGCCATTTTCACCTTGCCGGTGTAATACTGCCCGTTCACGGAATCGCCCGCGGCCTGGTTGCCGTACTTGTCGCGGGCCCTCAGCGTGATGGTGCCGGGGGAAAGCACCCTGAGCGGGCTGGCCAGCGTATAGCCGTGGTGCAGCGTGAAATAGGAGGCCGTGCTGGGCGTTATGTATTCGTCCTGCGAAATGACCGGGAAGAAGACGTTGTCGGACGGGATGATGGCCTCGGCGGTGATGGCGGCGGTCCCCACCCTGGTGTCCCAGATATAAATGTTGGTGTCGGACAGCCCGTGGAAGATGGTCCGTTCGATGGGCTTCGTCAGCAGCGTCTGCCACTTGGGATTGGTAGAGTTCACGCTCTCGGCCGGGTCCAGGCCGCCGTAGGTGGTGGTCCGCAGCGCCTTGAACGTCACCTTCACGTCCGAGCCGGTAGTGGGGATGTTCTCGTACCTGTCCTTCAGCGTAACGGAGATGATGGAGGACGTGGTGAGGCCGACCGTATAGTCCGCGTACTGGACCGTGGTGCGGGCCACCAGGCGCCTGGGATTCGTCAGGAAGGCTATGTGGTGCGGCGGCGCCGGAACGACCCGGTAGTTGGAGACCGCGGGCACCCAGCCCTTCGGATTCACGGTGTTTACCGTCAGCGCGTGCGTGGGGGCGGAGACCTTCGTATCGGTCAGGAAGAACGTGGTGGTGGCCTCGCCCAGCGCCAGCCTGGCGTAGCCCGGGGGCGGGGCGAACGCCAGCTCGTCCGGCCAGGAGAACTGTATCTCGCCCGAGGAGTCGGTGCCGAGCGTGAAGGCGATGCCGTTGCCGGGCGAGTCTTCCAGGCCCGTGCCGACCGGGGTCGGGTTGCCGAAGTGGTCCTCGATGGAAAGCGCGAAGGCCTGGGAAGTCACGCCGGCCATCAGCGTCTGCCCCTCGCCGGAGCTGACGTTGACCCTGTAGGTGAAGTCCTGCTCTATCCTCACGGGCTGCGTGGACGCCGCCCAGGTGTCCTGGGCCGGCACGGACAGGCCCACTATCGGCTTGGTGGCCGCGGGGGCGTCGTAGATCACCGAGGCGGCCGTGTCCAGGTAATAGAAGGTGGCGCCGTAATTGTTCACCCCGATCGTCAGCGAGGTTATGGTATCGATGAAGATGGGCGGGAAGTCGCTCGATACGGCGCTGGAAAGCGAGAAGCCGTAAGAGTCGTTTATCAGCGAGGCCTTCCGCTCGGTGGTGGAAAGCACCACCTGCACCGGGACCGTGGTAATGCAGGGGTTGTCGAACATATCCCTGAGCTCGGCCCTGAAGAACTGCAGGTCGCCCAGGGAATCGGTGACCTGGCCGGCTATAAGCGTGCGCGGCGGGTTGTCGAACGAGATCTTGGCTATGTCCAGCGGGTTCATCCGCAGCAGCGCCTTGCCTTCCTGCATTGCGCCCGAAACGGCCTTCAGCTCCCACTTGCCGGGCCGGGAATCCTCGAAGGTGTTGGAGGACGGCGAAACGCCGGAGTAGGAGGCCGCGCGGTCGTGGTACCTGAACGAGATCCTGGTCTTGCCGGCTATTATGCTGGCGGCCGGTATGAACTGGGTGTTATTGATATTCCTGAAGCCGTAATCGCCGTTGATGCCGTAGGAGCCGAGCGTCCTGCCCAGGGCCGTGTGCACGTCCACCTGGGCCGCCGGGAGCATCAGGTAGATGTCCGTCTTGTCCTGCGCGGTCGGATTGTCGAAATCGTCGCGGCGCTCTACGGTGAACTTGGCGCCGCTGCCGCCCTCCGAAATGCCGACGAACGCCTCGTCCTGCACTTTATCGTCCCCGTCGTTCGGGACGAAGATCAGCTTGGTCGGGAAGCCGCCTATCGTGGTAAGCTCCCCGGATACGTTCTGCTTCCTCGAGATATAGCTCTCGATGGTGTTGACCGTCGACGTGCCTACCCAGACCCTGGCCCAGTCGCCGGCCTTGCTGGAAACCTGGTAGGCGAGGCCCATGTCCACGCCTATGGTGCCGCTGGAATCCGTGATGACCGTCATCGAGGAGCCGTACAGGTACCAGTTGCCGCCGGATTTGTAATAGAAGAGGCCGGCCGTGCCGGTGAAAGTGCCCACCTGCACATAGGCCGTCAGTCCGGCGGAAGAGACGTAGTTGTCATAGGCGTCCGAGAGCTGCCCCGTGAATTCCTGGCGGCCCTTGCCGGACAGCGAGCCTGCGGACACCTGCCTGTCGTCGGAAGGCGCGACCTTGAAGGAATCGGGCAGGCTGGCCAGCACGGTCAGCGGGGCCGGCGGTGAAACGGACAGCGGCGGATAGACGGAGGCGTCCTCGGCCCCCAGGGTGCAGATCCCGGCCTTCTTCAGCCTGACGGCGCCGTCGCTGCCGTTGGCCAGCACCCGCCTGCCGCCGCTGGACGCGGGATAATAGATGGTATAAGTAGGCAGGGTGCCGGACGGAGAGCCTTCCGGGGGCGCCTCATAAACGAGCGGCAGGCGCATCTCCGGGTCCTGGTTGCCGTTCACCTGGTTCTCGGCGATAACGGTCACGGTGCCTACATAGACGTTCGGCCCGGTGCCCACCACGTTCTCGTAGGCGTCCAGCGCCTGCAGTTCAGGCGACAGCCAGTCGCCCGCCACCACGGTGGTGGAAGCGAACACGTAGCCGAAATGGGTCGTCGGGCCCGGGTATACGGTGGCTGTGGAGAGCCCCCGCCCGTAGGAAGCCGTCGAATCGTCGGCCGTAGAGGCCATTACGTGGTAGGCCGAGGTGGAAACCCTGGGGCCGAGTGAGAACACCGCGCCGCCCAGGGTCAGCGTCTGCGCCACCGGCAGCGGCGCCTTGGAATCCCTGGGCATGGTCACCTGCACCTTGGGCTGCACCGCCACGGGGTTGGTATCCTGTTCGGCGTCCACGCGCTCCGTGGCCAGGTTATAGAACTTGTCCATGAGCCTGATGGTGGCGTAATACGAGCCCGTGCCTATGGTGTAATTCGTAGCGTTGCCGGTCCTGCCCGGCTTGCCGTCGGCCGCCGCCGCCGCCGCGCAGGGCGGCACGGTGTCGCATTTCCCCTCCACCAGCGATTCTCCGGGCAGCAGCACGGCCAGCATCACCGGCGTGGAGGCGAAGACCTTGAAGGAGGACTTGGCCGCGGCGTCGCCGTTCGAGCAGACGGGCGGGTTCGGCGCGTTGCCGGTGCAGACCATGTTGTCCGCGCCCTCGGCCGGGAAGGCCTTTATCCAGGTATAGGTGCTCTTCCTTACTACGTTGATGCCGATGCTGCCCGCGCCGTAGTTCAGGGCGGCGTGGTAGCCGCCCT
>CAZJUL010000023.1:0-17584 GCA_964549095.1 uncultured Elusimicrobiaceae bacterium | reverse complement strand
CCCCACCGAGCGCCGGCCCGCGTCCAGCAGGCTCCTGCCGGTAAGCAGCGCGGGAAGGATGCCGGCCGCGCCCAGCTTCCAGGCCTCGTGGAGGTCCCTGTTCACTTCTTTCTCCCTGTAATTGCGGCGCCCGCCCCCCTTGTCGAAATCGTACCGGAGCCCGTAGCGGATGTTTATCCAGTGGAACTCCAGCAGGGTCCGGGCTTTAGGCAGCACTATGCGCAGGCAGCCCAGCACGGTAGACTCCTTTCCCTGCTTGTGCAGGAAATGCGCGGCGCCCATGCAGCCGGTCAGCAGCCAGACCGGGAAAGCGGCGGCCGCGGAGAAAAGGACAAGCAGGAACAGCGGGAGGATGAAACCCGTCAGCAATCCGACGCGGGGATCCGCGGAGCCCGCGCCGGCGGCTACGCCGGCCGCGACAGCCCAGGCGGCGGCACCCGCGGCGGCGAAGCACCATTGCAGGGCCGCGAAAAAAAATATTTCCTTTTCAAGGAACATCAGCTTTACGGCTTCCGCGGCGTGGCGCCGGAACCCGGCGGACATTTCCCCCCAGGAGGGGCAGGCATAAATTTCCGGCAGGGCGTAGAGCTCCGCCGTAACGCCGTCCAGGTTTGCCAGGTATTCCCGTATACGCATAGCCCTTCTTAAAATCCTATATTGAGGCCGATGGTCACCGGCAGCACGGCGTTCTTCCCGCCTATGTTCGCGAACCCCAGCTGCGCGCCTTTCAGCGCCCCTTTGCAGACGTTCACCAGGCCCACCTGCAAACCGCGCAGGTTCCCGGCCGAATTATAAAAGCCCGCCTGCAGCCCGTAAACCGTGTCCGTATGCCCGGCGAAATTAAGGCCGAGTCCGACGACGCGGTCCGAAGCCGGGAACGCCGCCGCCCCGTACAAGTGCAGCTTGAGCGGCGTCCATCCCGCCGCGGACGCACGGGCGCACGGCGCAGAGAGGAGAAGAAGGAATAATAATATTTTCAAGATCGCGCCCTTTGCCGGTCAGTCCGGCTTTCTTTTCATTTGCCCCATCCTCAGGGATCTGGGCATTTCAGTGCTTACGATAGTTTTAAAAGCGTTTACCGGCCCTGAGCTCATTGCCGGCGGAGCGCCTGAGCCGCCGACTATGTCAAAGATCTGCCCGAGCGCCCATTTGCAAGGGCAGTCGTCGCAGGACTTCCGGAACGGCAATTGGCTGTTATGGGTTACCGGGACAAGCTTCTTCTTTTCCGGCTTTACAGATCCGTCGCCGGCGGCGGTGCCTTTGTCTTCAGGTTTCTTCCCGGCCTGGAGCGGTTTTTTATTTTTAGCGTTTTTCTTTTCCCCCGCTCCGCCGGTTTCCGCCGGGACGGCCCGGCCCGGCCCCTCCCCGCTCTTTACCACCGCCGGATTTCCGAAAAGCGTTATCGCCCCGCCGGACGGCGGGGCCGCCTGGTCCACGGCGCTGGCCGTGCCGGTGCTGGCGGCTGACGCCGCGGCGGGAAGCAGTAAAAAGAGGGCGAATATAAATTTATTCACGGGAGGACAGCCGTAGTTAATAGGTGCTCCAGACAATTCCCTTGTAATCGGTATGATAGCACTCCACCGCTATCCTGCCCCAGTCCGCGCTGGCCCTGCTGCTGACATACACCCACTCTCCTTCGCAGGTGCCGTCGGAATCGTGCGGATCGCCGCCGTTAATGGTGTCCACGGTATTGGTTTTAGCGTGGCGCCCGGGTGTGTAAACGCTGGGCCAGGACCCGAGGTAGGCAGGGACAAGGGTATCCTGCAGGAAGGTAGTATTGCTTCCGGCGGGCCCCGCCGGGAACACCCCCTCGTTATTCCCGTAATATACCTGCAGCGCGCTGCGGACCGACGACAGGGCGCCCTTGGTGGAGCCCTCGTGGGATTTATTTATAAGGTCAGCGAATTTCGGTATGGCGATGGCCGCAAGGATGCCGATAATGGCCACCACTATCATCAGTTCTATGAGGGTGAATCCGGCTCTTTCCAGCTTTTTCATTTATCCCCCGGCACAGCGGAGGGCAGGGCCGTTCGGACGGTTTACCCCGGGCCGCTGATTACTTTTTAGCATTTAGGAACGGCGTTGGCAATATCTCCCGCCTTCGATCCCCCGCCTTCAAGTAAAAACGGCGTCCGCCTAAGGCGGACGCCGTATTACCGCGGCGCGTTCTAGATAGTCCTACCTGCTCCACTGCAGCAGGGGCTGGAACTTCGGCGCCAGTTCTTTCCGCACTGCGTCCACGGCGGAGGGGTCCAGCTCCACGGTCCGGCCGGTCCACTCCCCGTCCTTGGCCGGCGCCTTCTGGTAAACGATGGTGCTCATGCCGAAGCTGACGGAGGTGTTAAGCTCGGAATAGGCGATCCTGAAATAGCCTTCCTCGCCCCATTTCGTGTTCCAGCTGTTCTTCACGATGAAATACTGCTCGGCGTCGTTATAGCCGACCAGCAGCACGGCGTGTCCGCCCAGCCGCTTGCCGGTCGTGTAGGAATAGATGCCGGTCTTGTAATGCATGAAATCTTCGTAGACCATGAAAGCGGTCGGCAGGGGGCCGAAGTTGGCCAGGGCCGTTTTTATGGCGGTGAGGTTCTTGGAGACGGAGGCGTAAGTGCCGATCTTATAGGCGGAGTTCTGCCAGCCGGGGCCGGCGGTTTCACATTTCCCGTCGGTGGCGGTATAGGGATAGAAAGATTCGGGGGGCAGGCCGGTCTTCTTCAGGTAGCCGGCGCTCAGGTAGCCGCCGCTGCAGGAGCCGACGCCGCTGCAGGAGACCATCACCTGCTCGGACAGGTCCAGGTCGGTGCCCGGCTTGTTCTCCGTCCTCAGCGTGTAGGATTCCAGGCCGCCGGTCATGGCGAAGGCCCAGCAGGAGCCGCATTTCTTCTGGTCCCGTATGGGGGTCACGAAATTGCCGTTCTGGCTGCGCCAGTCGATGCCGGCCGGGATAGCGGCCGGGCCGAACTCGGCCAGCGCCGGCGCGTCTATCGGCTGGAAATTGTAGCCGACGCGGGCCTGCCACTCTTCTTTGGACAGGTTCGAGAGCGAGGTCTCGCCGGCCTCCCACTTCGCGCCTTTTTCCTTTATGGCTTTCTGGATAGCGGATATCTGTTCTTTCACGCTCAGGCTCTGCAGTTCCTGGCTGAATGCCGGGGCGAGCGCGGCCACTACGAGCAGCAGCGCGGACCAGGCGATAAAACTTTTTTTGCAGTATTTCATTACGGGACACCTCCGCTGTATTTATGGAGCGATATTAGGAATACTCTATAAATAAAAGGCAGGTTTGTCCAGCGGAAAAAGGGGCCGGAAATCCGGCAAAAAAGCGCCCCCGGCTATTTACCTCCGGGGCCGAATAATAATATTATTATTTTGGATTTTCCGGAGGAAAAAATGCAAAAAATCTATTATCCCGAAGACAAGCTCCCGCTTTCCCGGCTGATACCGATGGGGATGCAGCACGTGGTGGCGATGTTCGGCGCCACCGTGCTGGCCCCGATACTGATGGGCTTCAACCCGCAGACGGCCATTTTCTTCTCCGGGGCGGGCACCCTGATCTTCATAGCGGTAACCCGCGCCAAAGTGCCCAGCTACCTGGGCTCCAGCTTCGCCTTCATCGGCCCCGTGCTGGCCGTCACCGGGGGCCTGGCGGAAAACATCCCCTTCGCCCTCTCGGGCATAGCCGGCGCGGCGGTCCTGTACGCGCTGGCCGCCGCAGTCACCATGCGCCGGGGTTCGGGCTGGATAGACCGCCTGATGCCGCCGGTGGTCACCGGGACAGTGGTGGCGATAATAGGCCTCAACCTCTCTTCGTCCGCCGTCTCCAATTTCCTGAACGCCGACTTCCGCCTCTCGACCTCCGCCGAGGCCGTCCGGCTTTTTGTGGCGGTCACCACCTTCGCAGTGGCCGCTTCGGTCTCCATCTACCTGAAAGGCTTCATCCGCCTGCTGCCGATACTCACGGGCGTGGTGACCGGTTATGTCCTTTCGCTGTGGCTGGGCATAATAGAGCCGGCGCAGCTGGAAGCCATACGGACGGCGGCCTGGCTGGGCCTGCCGCCTTTCATAACCCCGCGGTTCAGCCTCGAAGCCGTGCTGGTCATCGCCCCCGCGGAGAACAAGGGCCACATAGAGGCCATAAGCGGCTACATGAAGCGCGACCTCAACCCGCACCTGGGCCGGGCCTATCTCGGCGACGCCATCGCCTCTTTCGTCTCCGCGCTGGGCGGCGGCACGCCGCAGACCACTTACGCCGAGAATATGGGCGTGATGGCCATCACGCGCGTGTTCAGCGTCTACAACTTCATCGCGGCGGCCTGCATCGCGCTGCTGCTGGGGCTCTGCCCCAAGTTCGGCGCGGTGATACAGTCCATACCTGCGCCGGTGCTGGGCGGCGTCACGGTCATACTCTACGGGCTGATAGCGATGATGGGGATAAAGATCTGGCTGGACGCGAAGGTGGATTTCAGCGCGCACAAGAACCTGATAATAGCCGGCTCTTCGCTGATCATCTCCACCGGCCTGGGCGTGAAAGGCTTCACCGCCGGCGGCGTGAACATCGCGGGCATTGCTTTCGGCACCGTGCTCGCGGTGCTGATGAACCTGGCCCTTTCTTTCCGCGGTGAGGACAAAGAAGCGGAAAAACAGGACCGCTCTGTCCCGGTCTGAGCCGACGGCGGCAAAATTTTTATTTAGAACGAAACCCCGAAGGTGAGCTGCGCGGCCAGTTTCGCGCCGGAGAAGGTGTATTCCCCGTAGCGCGGGCCCAGGAAAGAGTTCACCAGCAGGCCGGCCGAGAAATCGTTCAGCGTCTTGTAGTAAACCCCCGCCGAAAGCACTCCCGAACCATCGCAGAGGTTGCGGATGTAATTGAGGTTCAGCGTCATATCCGTGACTATGAAGCGCGTCACGGTAAGGAACGTCGCGCCGTAATACCGTGACAGGTAATTGGGCTCGTAAAGGCCGTTATAGAGCAGGAAGTTTTGTTTGGTCCCTGCCGTCAGAAGCGGGGCCAGCGGCCCGGTGTAGAGGTAATTGGCCCTGTCTTTGAACGGGTTCGAAGTATAGCCGTTCTTGTTGTAGAAGAACTCCGTGGAAGCCGTCAGCCTGTCATTGAAATTCCCCAGCCTGAAGCCCCTGCTGAAATTCACCGCCGCCTTCGTCACCCAGCCGTCGTCCTTCAGGTAGGAGTAAAGGGCGCCGCCCTCTTCGCGCATGAAGCGGGTGTTGTCGCGGCGCGCCACGCTGGCCTCCGCGGCTATGTCCACGGCCCCGAGGCTGGTCGACAGGTCGTAGCCGAAGACGGGGCGCCGGCTCCGCTTGGCCCAGCCTGAAAAAGCCATCTCCGTCCCGCCGGCCAGGAACTCGAACTTAAGCGCGCCGCTCAGGTCGCGGTCCTCCGAAGCGGAACCGGTGTCCAGGAAGCCGTAGATATTGTACTTCGTGCCGAACGGAATATGCACCTTCAGGCCGTACGCGCCTTCGCGGTAGCCGATCTTGCGCACGAACGGCTTCTTTTCCACGTTCACCAGGTCGGTGGGGTTCCAGAGGTAGCAGCGCCCCCATTGCAGCACCTGCTTGCCGGTGCGGAAATAGGCGCGGCGGTCCAGGTTGAAGTCGATGAACGCTTCCCTGAGGCCGGATTCCGTCTCGCGCGTGGAGGTGTAATAGGAGGTCTCCACGTTGGCGAAGGCCTTGACGCCGTTCTTCAGGCGGGCGTCCAAAAAAATGTTGCCCAGGAAATAGGAATTCAGGCGCCCCGCCATGCCCGTGCTGTAGACCACGTCCTCCAGCACGCTGACGGCCTCGCCGGAAAAAGCCAGGGATTTTTCCTCCTCCGCCGCGGGCGCGGACGAAGCGGCCTGCGTGGGCAGTTCGGCGCCGGAGAACATTTCCTCTTCCGACGGCGCGTCCTGGGAGAAAACCGCGCCGGAACCTGCAGTAAAGACCAGCGCGAATATTAAAAGGATATTTTTCATCTTGGTCCGCGGGTCCGAAGTGTTAATGCACGGTTTACTACTTGCTCATGTTCTCCAGGTACGCCTTCGTGAAGATGCTGTCCTCCAGTTTGCCCGGGAACAGGTCCGACAGCTCCACTATGGTCTTGTTGCCCTTTTCGAACTCGTCTATAAAAAGCTGCTTTACCGCCACGAAGCGCCCCTCTATCTCCGTGAACTTCAGGAAATAGGCCGTCTGCATCAGCGTGCCGGACAGCGAATAGGACTCCTGCTTCAGCAGCAGGCCGTTGTCCCGGCGCGTCCAGAAGATCTGCCGCGGGTAGTCCACGTCGTTGACCCTGGCCTTGATCTCGAACCTGTGCACCGGCACCTTGCCCAGCATCTCTTCGGAGATCTTCTCCGTCCCGGAGGAGTCCGCCACCGGGCCGTAGAGCTCGTTCAGCTTCCTGGTCTCGAAATCGTCGCCGTGCGCGTCCGAGCCGCCTATGCTTTCGTCCCGGTTGACGTGCTGGAAGGTGCGGGTGTTCTTGCGGTACATCCAGAAATTGTCGCCCACGCGCAGGTAGCCGTTGCCCTTCTCGTTCTCCGGGGCGCGCATCACTATGAGGAAGGCGTCGTCGGAGTCGCGGCGGTAGTAGGCCATGTCTATTATCTTGGTGCCCTGGCTAGCGCGCTGCTGCGTCAGCGTCACGTTAGCGCGGACATCCTTCTTCAGCTTGTAATTGGCGTCTATGGCCTTCAATATTTTAACCACCCGGCTTTCCGCGCAGAAGGCAGTGGATGCCAGCGGGGAAAGGGCAATAATGACGGCGAGAACCGACTTGAGCATATCTGCTTATTGTACCGAATTGTCCCGGCCAAACCAATAGGGGCCGCCCCGGGTCGGGATAAGCCGCCGGATAAAAGACTATAATAAGACCATGAATAAGATCCTTTTAACTTTTTTCATGGTCATGGCCTGCGCCTCGCCGGGTGCCGCGCAGGCCGGGTCGGCGGGTGACGAGGACGGCCTGTACCGCCTGGTGCCCGACACTGGCGTTTACCTCGGCTGGATGCCGGTTTCTTATGTCACCGCCGGCGAGAAATTCACCCTGGACCTTTCACGCTTCATGGACGCGGATACCGGGACGAAGATCACGACCCCGGAAGAACCGGGCGGCTTTGCGCCCGCTATGGCCCTAAAGGGACGGTTCCTTGAAATAGCCGCCCCGGAAGACCGCGAGGGGCTTTTCGCCCTGCCGGTAGCGGTGGCAACGGGCGGGAAGTCCGCGAAGTCTTATCTTACGCTTGTAATAAACCGCAGGAACCGCCGGGTGTTTACCTACGAACCGCAGAAGCCGGTAAAAAAAGTTTCCGTCGCGGGCAGCTTCAACGGCTGGAACGATTCCGCCGCCCCGATGCGGGACGACGACAAGGACGGCGTCTGGGAAGCGTCCCTTACGCTGGACCCGGGGAACCACATCTATAAATTCGTGGTAGACGGCGAGTGGATCCCGGACCCGGGCAACCCGGATATTTCGGCCGACCAGTTCCGCAATTCGCTGCTCACCGTAGAAGCGGGCGCGGCGGGGAAGCGGCCTTACCTTATCCCGGAACGGCGCGGCCTGAATGAAATAGTTTTCCGCGCCGGCGCCGAAGACGGCAAACCTCCGGCGAAAATATCCGCGCTTGTTCAGAAAGCCGACGGCTCCAGCCGGAAAGCCGCGTTCACTACGGAAAAAGACCTCATCAAGGTCGACATCTCCGGCGAAGGCGCCGGTTCCTTCCTGCGCGTTATAGTGATGGACCAGGCCGGCGGCGTCTCCGCCCCGCTCAGGATCCCGCTCGGCGTGCCGGCCCGGTTCGGCTGGAACGACGCCGTTATCTATTTCGCGATGCTGGACCGCTTCAGGAACGGGGACACCAAGAACGACAAGCCCACCAAAGATCCGGCCATCCTTTTCCCCAACGAATACCACGGCGGGGACCTGGCCGGCCTGCTCACGAAGATAGAGGACGGCTATTTCACACGCCTGGGGGTCAACGCCCTGTGGCTGTCGCCGGTATACCGGAACCCCGACGCCGCCTTCCGGGAATACGCCGAACCCCGGCGGTATTTCTCCGGCTATCACGGCTACTGGCCGGTAGATTTCCAGAAAGTGGACTCCCGGCTGGGCGACCTGGCGCTCTTGAAAAAGGTCGTCGCCGCCGCGCACAACAAAGGCATCCGCGTCCTTTTCGACATGGTCTTCAACCACGCGCACACCGAACACCCTTACTGGAAAGCGCACCCGGACTGGTTCGTCCCGCTGAGGCTGCCGGACGGGCGCGAGAACCTGCGCCTGTGGAACGACTATCCCTTCACCACCTGGTTCGACCGGTTCATCCCCACTTTCGACCTGGGCCGGCCCGAGCTGGTGTCGGAACTGCTGGGCAACGCGAAATGGTGGCTGGAAGAGACCGGCGCCGACGGGTTCAGGCTGGACGCGGTAAAACATGTCCGGCACCACTTCTGGTGCAGCCTCCGCAAATACCTCCGCGCCGGCGTGGAACGCAAGCGCGGCGAAAGGCTCTACCTGGTCGGCGAGACCTTCCTGGACCGCGGGGGCATAATGGAATTCGTCGGCCCGAACAAGCTGGACGGTCAGTTCGATTTCCCGCTGTACGACGCCCTCATCCCGGCCTTCGCCTCCGGCGCGGGCAGCTTCCAGGCCCTGGACGCGGCGCTGGAAGCCGGCGAGCGGGCTTACGGCAAAGAGACCGTCCCCTCTACGCTCATCGGGAACCAGGACAAGGCGCGGTTCATGGCTTTCGCCGACGGGGACCTGCCGGATGAAAAGATCTCCGATGGGGAGGTCGGCTATGAAAAGCCCCCGCAGGTCGACAACGCCGGTTCCTACGCCCGGCTCAGGCAGGCTTTTACCTTCATCTTTACGATAGACGGGGCGCCGCTGATCTATTACGGCGACGAATACGGCATGACCGGCGCGGGCGATCCGGACAACCGCAGGGATATGAAGTTCGGGGACGAATTATCAGGGCCGGAAAAGGAAACGCTGGCCTATACCGGTAGCCTCGGGCGGCTCCGCGCCGCCCACCCCGCGCTCCGCCTGGGCAGCCGCCGGACCGTGCTGCTGGAGCCCGGCCTCTACGCCTACGCGCGCGCTTATTTCGACGACCGCCTGCTGGTGATATTCAATAAATCTTCGGATGAGCGGGCAGTCCGGATAAAGGTTTCGCCGGACCTGCCGGCCGGGAAATACAAGGACCTGCTGGGCACCCGGGAAGCGGAAGTCGGCCCGGACGGGTACATCGAGATCTCCGTCCCCCCAATGGCCGCCGCCGTCTTTTCCAGGCAATAAAAGAATGGGGACGCTGATGACTAAATGACTAACGCCCTTTAGTCATCAGCGTCCCCTTTTTCTTATTTCAGCCGATTGAAAGCTTTTTCTATATCCAGGCTGGAGAACGGCTTGTAGATCATAACCGCCCCCTTGTCAGCGACCCGGAGATTCACGTCGTCCTGGTCCACGGCGGTAAGCATTACCACTTTCGCCGCCGGGTCCAGGGCCCGGATCTCGTCCAGCGCCGCCAGCCCCGTCTTGCCCGGCATAATTATGTCCAGCATCACCACTTCGGGGCGCAGTTCGCGGAAAGCCTTTATGGCCGCCTCACCGTTGTCCGCCTCGCCCACCACCTCGTGGCCCAGGCTCTGCAATACGAGTTTCAGCATTTCCCGGATGCCGGCATTGTCGTCCGCGATCAGTATTTTCATATAAGCCTCCGCGATATTGTACAAATTGTTCAGCCGAAATGTCCGAGCGCCTTCGCCGGGGACAGGTTGGCCCCGCGCCGGGCGGGGAACCACGCCGTGACCACCGCTATGGCCATTATAAGCAGCACGCTGCCGGCCACCCCGGCGACCGTGGGCAGGAAATACAGGTGGCCGTTGACCAGCAGCATCCCCAGCGGGTTATTCTGCGGATGAAAGGTGATCAGCGAAAGCGCTCTCATGGCCGCGAAACCGGCCAGCACGCCCGCGGCCGATGAGAACAGCGTCAGGAAGAAGGTCTCCAGTATGAACATGTCGCGCACGTCCGCAGCGCGCATCCCTATGGCGCGCATGGTGCCTATCTCGCGGGTGCGCTCGCGGATGGTCATGCGCAGGGTGTTGACCACGCCCAGCAGTATGATGAAGAACAGCACCAGCACGGCCGAGATGGTTATGATGTTCAGCACGCTTTCCAGCTTCAGGATGTCGCTGGCCGTCTCGTACATCGTGGAGATATCTATGGTGGTGCCTTTCCACTTGTTGCGGGCTATGTCCTGGTACTTCTTCTTGTAGTCGTCGGTAGTGTAGGTGCGGCCGAGCAGTATCCATTCGGGCGAGACCAGCCCCGCCCACTCACCCGGCGCCCCGGCGAAGTTCGGCTTTGGCCCCTGCGCCGCATTTGCCGGCACATCCTCGTAATAAAGGTCGTAAAATTTTGAATCGTTCATCAGTATCCCGGCGGGACAGCCGGAAGAACAGACGGCGCCGACGGTCAATGCGAGCTCTTTCGGGGTCTTTTCGAATTTCCTGTCATAGCGGACCCGGATCTCCCCGCCGGCGGACACGCCCAGCTTCTTCGCAAGGCCGGCCTGGACCAGGACCCCGTCCTTCTTGAAGGCTTTTTCGAAGCTCCCGGAGGAAAGTTTCGCCAGCGCTTTTATCTTTGCTTTCGACGCGTCGTCGCTTTTATAGCCCAGCAGGTCGGCCGGCTCGCCCCGGGACAGCCGTCCCGAGACCAGGGCGTTGATAAAGGCCGTGCCCGGCTTCAGTCTGTCGTGTATGCGGTCGGCCAGCGCCGGGGCGTTCTTCTGGGGGTCCTTTATCTTCAGGCTCAGGCTGCCGGTCTCCCAGGGCCGGTAGCCCAGCAGCTCCTTGGCGCGGTCCAGCCCCACGAAAACCACCGGCTGCATGAAGATATTGTCGTTCTTCATGATCCCGACCATGGTGAGCCGGGCGGCCTGGTCCTGCCCGAACATGTTGCGGAAGCGCACGCGCAGGACGTCGTTCCTTTTGAGGTTCAGGTAGCGGGCCTTTTCCTCGGAGATTATCGCGGGGTTCTCGACAGAGGCGTCCTCTATGTCCTTCCATTTCCCCTCGGTCAGCCGGAAGGATTCCTCCACCGCTTTCAGCGCCTCGGCGGTGTATTTTTTTTTGGTGTTCACGCCGATCAGCATGACATTATCGGACCGCCCGATCCCGATGCCGCGCGCGAACATCCCTATGGCCTCTTCCGCTTCCTCTATCAGCGGCTCGTCCTTTATGGCGGCGAAGGCGCGCTCCCTGTCGCGGAAGATCTCGCGCATCACGCCGCCGCGCTCGTTGAAGCGTATGGCCACGTGCCCGGTGACGTAGCGCATTATCTTGTTGAACATTATGTCCGAGATGCCGTGGGAGAAGGAGTTGGCGGTGACCAGTATGGCCACGCCAATGACCATCGCCGAACCCAGCAGCAGGTTCCTGCGCTTCTGGCGCAGCAGGTTCCTTAATGAAAGTTTTATCAGCAGCATGATCTTTATACGAACCACGGATCGCGAGCCGTCAGTCCCTGGAGATAGCCTCCAGCGGGGTTATCCCACCCGCCACGCGCATAGGGTAAAGCGCGGCGGCCACGGTAACCGCGGCCAGCTGCAGCACCGTCAGCGCGACGCCGGATAGGCTCAGCAGCGGGTTGAAGAAATTCCCGCCGTAAAGCAGCTGCAGCAGCTCGTTCTCGGTGGTTATCCTGAAAACCGGTATCAGCTTCACCGCCAGCACGCCGGCCGCGATGCCCGCCCCGCCGAACACGACTGAAAGCAGCGCCGTCTCGCCCAGGAACATCCCGGCGATGAAGGACTTGCGCGCCCCGACAGCGCGCATCATCCCGATCTCGGAGGCCCGCTCTATGGCGGACATGGTGAGGGTGTTCACAATTATTATCACGGCCACGCTGAACAGCAGCATCACGAAAATGAAGAGCGCGCTTTTTATGATCATGGCCATGCCGCCTATCGGGCCGGAGGCCTTGTTCCAGGGCGCGGCGTGCACGCCCGTCCCGGCCGCGGCCAGCGCGGCGTTGAGCCGCTTCACCGCCTCTCCGTAGTCCGTGCCCGGCGCGAGCTTGACGAACACGGCGTTGTAAACGCCGTCCTCGGCGGTCTTGTCGCCGCCGGGCGCGGTTACCGGCGCGGCTTTCGGGGCGGACTTCGCGGCGGGCGCAGACAGCTCTTCGCCCTCGAACATGGCGTCCAGGCCCGCGCCGTCCAGCCCCAGCAGCTGCTTTTCCTCAGCGGGCACCTGCGCGGCCATATCGGCGGCGGTGAAATAGCCCAGGCATTCGCGGTAGGATTCTATGTCCACCAGGCAGAAGTGGCCGAATATTTTATTGAGCGCGCCGTACCTGATTATCCCCCTTATCGGGAAGCGGATATCGTTGGTGGAGTTTATGCCGCCGCTCATTCCCAGCATCACCGCGCTGGAGCTGACCGGCAGGGTGTCTATGGCGGCCAGCGCCTCCTTGCTGAGGTTCTCTTTGACCACCTTGCCGCCCTCGGGCAGGAACCAGACGTTATAGTAGGTATAGAACTCGCCGCGCGCGAAATCCGGGAAAAGCAGGGCGCGCTCCCCGGGCGCGGGGTAGGTTCCCTCTATGACGGTGAAATTGTCCGGGAACATCCTGCGGTATTCGGCGAAATCCACGCCTATCAGGTAAGCGAAGCCCGGCGTGGAGGAATCCTCGTCCAGCACCATCGCCAAGTTCTTCCCGACGGGCAGGAAACTCTTCACGTAAGGCTGGGCCTTCAGCACTTCCTTTATTTTTTTGTAGGAGGTCACTGGCTCAATGGCCGAGCCCATCATCGGCAGCAGGATATTGTCGGATTTCTGGGCGTCGCTTATCAGCGCCAGGTCGCCCATGAAGCCGTTTATTATATTCTTTTCTATGCCGGCCGCCATCCCGGAGATCACGCCGTTGCCCACCGTCATCAGGAAAGCGCCGGTGAACAGGATAACCCCTATCACGAGGCTTTTTCCCTTGTGGCGCAGGATATTGCGCCAGGCGATGGTCAGGACAAGTTTCACGCGGCTACGGGCTCCTTTTCTATCAGCCCGTCCTTTATCTTCACTATGCGCCCGGCGTACTTGAGCACGTTGGCGTCGTGGGTGGAGAAGATGAAGGTGGTCTTCTCCAGCTCGTTCATCTCCCGCATCAGCTCCAGTATGGAAGCGCCGGTGACCGAGTCCAGGTTGGCGGTCGGCTCGTCGGCCAGCACTATGTCGGGGTTGGTGACCAGCGCCCGGGCTATGGCCACGCGCTGGCGCTGGCCGCCGGAGAGTTCGGCCGGGCGGTGGGCGGTATAATCCTTCAGGCCCACTTCTTCGGCCAGCTTCTCCGCGCGCTTGCGGACTTCCGCGCCGGACTTCTTCATCAGCAGCAGCGGGAACTCTATGTTCTCAAGCACGTTCAGCACCGGTATCAGGTTGAAGGTCTGGAAGATGAAGCCTATCTTGTTCAGGCGCAGGTCCGTCACCTGGCTGTCCGTGAGCGCGGTTATCTCGCTGCCGCCCACCTTCACGCTGCCCGCCGTGGCGAAGTCTATGCAGCCTATCACGTTCAGCAGCGTGGTCTTGCCGCTGCCTGAAGGGCCGATGATGCTCATAAATTCGCCTTCGGCTACTTCCAGGTCCACCCCGCGCAGGGCGGGCACAATGGTGTTCCCCAGCGGGTATTCTTTCTTAAGCCCTTTTATTTCGATAATGTTCATGAATTAATTCCTTATATTAAGCCGGCCGGGCGGCGGCCGATATGAAATCATATAAAATTTGCGGCGGCTGGCGGACGGAGGCCGATAAAAAGGAACAGGCCGCTTTTCATCAAGGTCCCCCCTGTATGAAAAACGGCCTGTCCCCTTTACCGCTTACTTGCCTACGGGCTGCGTCCAGACCGCGTAGCGCTCGCCGCTGGCCGCCAGCGTCCAGCCGTTGCCGGGGTTCCAGCCCCAGTTGCGGCCCAGCTTCAGCGTAACGCGCTGCTGCGTGCCGGTGACGGTCGCGGCGTAGAGCTCGCCGGTGGCCGCGATTATCTGCACCGGGCTTACCGAGGAGATGCCGGCATTCCGGCGTATGTTCATCAAAGCCAGGATCTTGTTCTGGTAGTCCTTGCCCCAGTCGAAGAAATGCGGCCAGAACACGCAGGGCACGCCTGGATGCGTCAGGATGTAGGCGTAGCCCATCAGGCGCTGGGTCTTGTATTCCGCGGAGGCGCTGGCTATGAAATTGGGGTCGCGCGGCGAGGTATCGTGGTTCTCCACGAAAGTGACGGACTTGACCGGCCACCAGCCGATGAGGCCCGACGGCCTGCCGCCGTCCGAGAGCATCTCGTAGCGCTCGCTCTCTATCGCGGAGATGAGGTTGAACTTGGTCGGAAAATCGAAGGCGCTGGAGGCGTTGGCCTTCTGCGCGGAGTTGTCGGTGCCGTCTATCCAGTTCATCACCAGCTGCCGGTTGCCGTCGTAGACCTCGCCCACCGTGAAGACCGGCGCCGAGGCCTCGTTGTACAGGCGTATGTAGTAGGGGGAGTAGCCCTTCACCATGTCGAAGCGATAGCCGTCGAAGCCGACGGTATTCTTCAGCCAGCGCATGAAGACCTTGGAATCCTGCTGCACCACGGGGTTCTGGTGGTCCAGGTCGCGGCAGCCGTGGTCGCCCTGCCCCTCGTCGTAAGAGGGGCTCTTGCCGTTGTAGGGCGCGCCGGGAACGCCGGGCCACTCGTCGTTCTGCACTACGGCCGTGGTGGCCCAGTCCGGGTTGGTGAAGTCCGCCCAGTCCTTAGTGCCGTTGCGGTGGTTCAGCACCACGTCCGCCAGCACCAGCACCCCGGCGGAATGCATGTTCTTTACCGCTGAGACCAGGTCGTTCTTCTTGCCCCATTGCGACTCCAGGTTGTACCATTGCGTCGGATAATAGCTGCCCACGGATACCGGCGGGAACCAGACCAGGCCAAAGCCGTGCTTGCCTATCTCCCCGGCCTTGCCGGCCAGCACGCCCCACCAGCCGTTCGGCGGGTGGAACCAGTAGCTGTCCGCGTACCAGTGGAAGCCCTGCAGCATTACCATGTAATTGGGGCCGGAATCTATGCGGGGGGTCTGCTTGACGGTGAAAGCGTTGTCGGAATAAAGCTGCGTGGCGCTCTGCCAGTCCTGGCGGGCCTGGCTGACCGCCGCGGCCGTAGGCGCCGGCGGGATGACATAAGACGCCGCACCCTGCCCGGCCTGGGATTTAAGCTGGTCGCCGGCCGTCTGCCCCGCATACGCGAAAGCCGCCGCGAAGATAAGGACTAAAAATGTTTTGAATGCCCGCATGTCCGTTTTCCCCTGTTCACCCATTTTCACCACAGCAATATTATACCCACATTATTGATGATTATCAATAACGGGAATACCGCGAAAAATGAGCGTTTAACATTACTATATATAGGATGGAGTATTATTATTGACACCACAAGGGACCGAAGGCCCTGTGCCCAATAGGCCAAAGGGCCTATATCCCCAAAATACATCAGTTTTCCTGGACCCGGTCGGACGTGATTACTTTATTGCCCCCCATACATAACATCTTATCCCCGTTTTTATAAAGTTGAGAAATATCAGGTTCCGACGTAATAATCTTACGCCCATCCTCATCAAAAGCGACCGAATATGGCACGGTTGTTATTTTGCCGTTTCTTTCAACAACAACCGTACGATTCTTGGGACGCTACTTTAATAGTCCCGCGTTTTTCAACATCGTCTCAATAAGCCTTTTTTCATCAGCTGTTAGTTCTCTAAGTTTGTCAGTCTCCTTCAAAGGAATCACCCATCCCGAGTAATAATCTTGAACAATCATGGCTTGTTGTTCAAAGTTATAGTCACTAAATGATTTGTCCGCAGTTAGAATAAATTCCCCGTTTCGTCCAGTCAGTTTTTTCCACCAGTGCTTAAATCCACCCCACCATATATTTAGCGTTGATAAACATGGGTCACGCCAGCCCATCCCCCTCCCGCTGCTCCAATTTACCCCGCCGATCGGGGAACTGAAAAGAGCCATAATGGCCAGGGGCTTACACAAATCGAACACCAGAACGGCAAGATCAGGCAGCAGGCGCATCGTTGGACCCGTATACCGCAGAGGCGCGAAAAACTGCAGCGCGTTCATTATTTCTATTTGAGCAATTTTCCGTCCCAAAGCGCTTTTATGAACCCCGCCCAGGGATAGATCTTTATCCCGTCTACTTCCCGCAGAACGGGGTCCAGCGAAACCACCGCAAAATCCTTGACCAGGCCCTCTTCGCGCAAAGCCTTCAACCCCTTCAAATGCCTGTCAAGGACCTGACGCGTCGCCTTAAATTCCAACGCCAGTTTCTCCCCCACTATCAAATCCACTTCCAGGCCGGTTTTGGTGCGCCAATACTGCATAAGCTCTCCGCGCCGGTGAAGGCCCAGGTACGCCCGCAATTCCGTCATAAGCCAGTGCTCAAAACATTCGCCGAAAGCCGCGCTGCCGGGCAAAACCTCGCCGCGACGGGCCAGTTCATTGGCCACGCCCACGTCGAAAAAATAGAACTTTGAGCGGGTTATAGCTTTGCGTCTGCGGGAAGCGAGAAAAGGCAGGACGTCAAAACCTATCAAGGTGTCTTTAAGTATCTGCAGGTAATTTTCCACTGTCCGCGCCGGAACGCCGGCGTCGCTGGAGACATTGGCGTAATGCATTTCCTTCCCGTTTTGCAGCGCCATAACATCCAGGAACCGGACAAAATTATCCACCTTGCGCGCAAGGGCTTCGGCCTTAATTTCCTCGCTCAGGTAAAGCCTGGCGTAGTTTTTAAGCTCTTCCGCCGGAGACGCCGAAAGCCAGGCTCGCGGCAACCCTCCCCGGTTAAAATAGCGCGGCAGGTCAAAATCCGGGATCTCGCGGGCGCACAACGGGTAAAACGCCGCCTCCCAGGCGCGCCCGGCAAGCAGGTTGACCCCCGAATGCCGCAATTTGCGCGCGGAACTGCCCGTAAGCAGGAACTTTATCCCCCCCGTTTCTATAAGCCTGTGAACCTCATCCAGCAGGACGGGGAGTTTCTGTATTTCGTCAATTATGACAATGCGGTCCTGCTTAACGATCTCTTCGCCCAATTGGCGCGGCCGGCGCAAAAGGCGGCCGTAAACATCGGCGTCCAAAAGATCGAATATTTTAACCCCGGGGAGCGAATGCCGGATCCAGAAGCTTTTTCCCGTGCCGCGCGGCCCGAATAGAAAAAAACTGTTCAGTTTTAAGAGACCTTTCAAGTCAATAAGCCTGTTGATGATCATATGGCACATTATACATCAAAATATGCCAATCGGCAACACATATGCCGATTGGACATATTTTTAAGCAACTGAAGGGTAACCGAGGAGGACGAGGTTGATTAGCACTGGAGCGGGCGGCGGCGGAAATATAATTGGAGGGGTGACGCCGGGTTTGCCCGAAGGGGGCATCCGGACCCCGACCTGGTCTAGCATAGGGGTGGACTGGGCTACCAGAGTCAGCTACGGATACTGGGCCCGCGGGAGGATAAGGGCGGCCGCGCTGGCCGACCCGGCCCCCTGAGCGGCGAACCCGG
>CAZJUL010000022.1:17188-17680 GCA_964549095.1 uncultured Elusimicrobiaceae bacterium | reverse complement strand
GGGCGGGCTTCCAGCACCTCGTAACCGCCGTCTATCTGCTTGCGCGCTATGACGCGGCGGCCGTCCACTTCCACCTTCTCGCAGAAGGTCACCTGCGGTATGCCCAGCTGCTGGGCCACGCCGGGGCCCGTCTGGGCCGTGTCGCCGTCTATGGCCTGCATGCCGCAGAGGATGATATCCACCTTGCCCAGCTTCTTCACGGCCTTGCTGAGGGCGTAGGAAGTGGCCCAGGTATCGGAGCCGGCGAAAGCCATGTCCGAGAGCAGCACCCCGTCGTCGGCGCCCAGCGCCAGGCCCAGCTGCACCACGCTTTTCGCCTGCGGCGGACCCATCGAGATGACCGTCACCCGGGCGGCGTGCGCCTTCTTAAGCCCCATGGCCGTCTGCAGGGCGAAATGGTCGTAAGGGTTGATTATGCTCGGCACCCCGGCCCTTACCAGCGTGCCTGTCTCAAGGTTGATCTTCACTTCGGTGGTGTCGGGCACCTGTTTT
>CAZJUL010000022.1:16601-17178 GCA_964549095.1 uncultured Elusimicrobiaceae bacterium | reverse complement strand
ATGTGCATACTCGTCTCCTTTAAATCCATCGCGCTTGTTGTTATTGTTCGCGCTGGGGACAGTCCCCGGCACACTACTTCGCTTTAAAGGTCTGCTTCAGCTTGGAAGCAACCATGTCCATGTCGGCTATCATGCCCTTCTGGGCCGCCTGCACGCCGGCCAGGTTGACGGCTTCCGCCAGGTTGCCCGCGCTGTCCGCGGCGCCGGTGACCAGCGCCGGGCCTTCCACGGCGATCTTCAGCGCCGCATTCCTGGCGTAGACGCGGGCCATGGCCCGCCAGGCCTCGGTGTCGAACCGCACGCCTTCGCTGTACCTGTCCTTGGAGGCGGCCCTGGAGAAAACATAAGCCAGCTCGCCCATCGCGATGAGGCTGCCCAGCTTGAAGGTCACGAACTGGTGCCTGGTCAGCTTGTGCACCCGGCATTCTTCCATCACGGCGGCCAGCGCCCGCAGCGCCAGGGCCGCGTAGTCCGCGCCGACGGCGGGGCTCTGCGCGTGCAGCGCGTCCATCTCCGCCGCTATATCGCTGTAATAGGTGCCGCGGGTCTTCAGGTGTTCCTGCCAGCGGCCGCGGTA
>CAZJUL010000022.1:13573-16591 GCA_964549095.1 uncultured Elusimicrobiaceae bacterium | reverse complement strand
CATCACTTCGTTGGTGCCTTCGTAGATGCAGGTTATCTTCACGTCCCGCTTTATCTTTTCCACCGGGAAATCGCGCGTGTAGCCGTAGCCGCCCAGCGCCTGTATGGAGTCTTCTGCGGCCCTGTTGCCGGCTTCGGTGGCCGAATATTTGGCTATGGCGCCCTCGGTCTGCAGGCCGTGCTCGCCGCCGTCCAGCCTGCACGAAACTTCTTCGATATAGGCCCTGGCGGCTTCCAGCTCCACCGCGTGCGGCACTATGAGCTTGTGCGTGTAGCCCTGCTTGTCGGACAGCGGGCCGCCCGCCTGTATCCGCTGCTGGCTGTACCTTATGGCGTGCTCCAGCGCTTCCCAGCCGGCGCCCAGGCCGAACGCCGCCACCATCAGGCGGGTATAGCCGAACACCGCCTGCGCCTGCAGCAGGCCCTGCCCCTCGGTCATACCTATGAGGTTTTCCCTGGGCACGTATACATTGTCCAGCGAAAGCCCGGCGGTATTGGAAAGCCTGATGCCGTGCTTGTCCTCGTGCTTGTTGGGCGAGAACCCTTCCGTGTTGCGCTCCACCAGGAACCAGGACGGCCCGTCCGGCGCCATGGCCAGCACCGTGTAGAGGTCCGCCACCCCGCCGTTTGAGATCCACTGCTTGTTGCCGGTAATGCGGTAGCCGGCCAGCTGGCCGTTCTTCAGCACGTGCTCGGCCCGGGTACGCAGGTTGACCAGGTCGGAGCCCGCATCCGGCTCGGTGGCGGCGTAGGCCACCAGCAGGTTCTCCCCCGCCACGCGCTCCAGCCATTGTTTCTTCTGGTCCTCCGTCCCGCCCACGTTCAGCGGGTCGGTGCCCAGGTAGGTGGCGAAGACCGAGGTGGCGATGCCCAAATCTATATGGGCCAGCGCCTCGCACATGCGGTACATATCGAAAGTCCCGCCGGAGAGCCCGCCGTATTCCTCGGGTATCGAGAGAAGATGCACGCCGAGCTTGGAGTGGTCGTGCAGGTCCTTCAGTATCCCGGCCGGGAATTCGTTGGCCTGGTCCTTCTCCCTGATAAAGTCGTGCGTGATGTTCGTCTTGGCGTAATGTTTCAGGCTGTCCAACATCAGGCTGCGTGAAACGGCGTCCATACTGGGCATAGCGTTCTCCTAAGTCTCAAGCATTGGGGACACACCTTGCCGCAAGGTATGTCCCCGCCCTCACTGTCGACTCGCCGCGGGCTCGGTCCTGGCCAGGCATGTTTTGGTATCGGCGAGCATCTTGGCCGCGAGGACCTTGTCTTCCAGGCCCGCGGTGTTTATGAGCACGTTCTCGGCGGCGCACTTTATAGCCGCTTCCAGCAGGTACCTGGCGCTTTTATAATCGGAGGCCACGTGCGGCATTATGCCGTCGGCCGTCTCCAGCTTTTCTATGGCCTCGGCGGCCAGGCCGGCGGTCTTCAGCGGCACCTCGGCGGCGTAGCGCAAAGCGCCCTGCATCTTCGCCTTGCGGGAGGGATCTTCCCTGGGGGTCTTCGCGGCGGCCATGAAAGCGTCGTACGAGGCGGCGTCCTCGGTCACGCAGTTCTGCAGCGCGCTCTTCACCGTCCCGATCTTTTCGGACAGCGCCCTGAGCCCCGGCTTCTTCGCTTCGTCCAGCTTCTTGCTCCGCAGCGAAATGCCGATGGCCATCTGGCCGAGGGCGCAGCCCATGGCCCCGCTGATCGCGGCCGCGCTGCCGCCGCCGGGCGTGGGCTCGGTGTTGGCTAGCGCGTCCACGAAAAAGTTCGCGCCGGTCTGCCAGGAGGCCAGCAGCTTCAGCAGCTTGGTCTCCAGCACCTGGACTTCCGGGTTGAAGTCCTTCACGCCTAGCGCCTCTACCGCGTAATTCGTCAGTGCTTCCTGGGTGGTAAGCCCTATCAGCTCGGTGCCGGTGACGCTGATATTGCGGGGCTTAATTTCTTTTTCTATCTCGTCCAGGGCGCGCTTTATGGAAGTGGTCTTGTAGTCGGTCAGGACGGTGGACAGCTGCACCTGGCCCTTGGACTCGAGGAAGATCTCCTTGGCGCGGAGGCAGGGAAGGCCGCCGCCCGAGGTCCGGATCTTTTTGGCCAGCACCTTCCCGAACTCCATATCCTTTGTGTCCAGGTTCACGTTGAAATTGACTATCTGCCGCCTGGCCCCCACGGCTATGGCGCCGGCGGTCTGGTGTATCCGGTTCGGGCCGAAATCCGGCACGCGGTCCGGGTTCTTGCCTATCTCTTCCCGCAGCCCCTCGAACTGCCCCTTCCTGACCTTGGCGAGGTCCCTGCGGTCCTCCCTTTTCGCGGCGAGGTCGTAGAGGTAAACGGGGATCTTGAGCTCGCGGCCGATGCGCTCGCCCAGCGCTTCCGCCAGCTTCACGCAGTCTTCCGGGGCGGTGTCCATTATCGGTATGAAAGGCGCCACGTCCAGCGCGCCCATGCGGGGATGCTCGCCCTTGTGCAGGTTAAGGTCGATGAGCTCCGAAGCCCTGCGTGCGGCGGCGAACATCCCGTCCACGGCGGTCTCAAGTGGGGCTATGAAGGTGAGCACGGTCCGGTTATGGTCGGCGTCCTTTTCCACGTCCAGCACCAGCACGCCCGGCACGGCCGCCGCTGCGGCGACTATCGAGTTTATCTTCGCTGTATCCCTGCCCTCGCTGAAATTCGGAACGCATTCCACGAATTTGCCCATAAGACCTCCGGCCCGGATAATAATTATAAATTATACTATTTCTTAAAGACTTTGAAAGGTCGGGGACACCTTGCAGCAAGGTGTCCCCAATGCTTGATACTTCCGGCCTGCTGGCGGGGACACCTTGCAGCAAGGTGTCCCCAATGCTTGATACTCCGGCAATAAATGCGAAAACCCGCTTTTGGCGGGTTTTCGCTCTCCCGTATTCGGGGAGTTCACAGGTGGCGCGCCGCATTAGCGGGTTGCCTGTGATAGTATAGCAGACTGACCTTGACTTGTCAACCCCCCCCCCTGTCCTAAAGAAGATCGATGAAGCCGTAATAGAACATTATGGAAGGG
>CAZJUL010000022.1:0-13542 GCA_964549095.1 uncultured Elusimicrobiaceae bacterium | reverse complement strand
CGAGAACACGTGGTGCCAGCGCAGGTCTACCCCGAACCTCAGGGCGCCGCCGAAAGGATAGATAGCTCCGCCGCCGAGGTTTATGCCGAGGCTGGAACCGGAACCCGAAGGCACGCGGATCCCGGACGCGCTGAAAGCCGGCTGGCTCCAGTGATACACCCCGGCCCCGGCCGCCGCGTAATACGCGCTTTCCCCGTAGCGGACCGCGGCCCTGAGGAAGGGGGCCAGGGAGAACACGCGCACGCTCAGGCCGGGCAGCGGCCTGCTCTTGTGGGCGGTGTCGTAAAAGGATTCAACCCCGTAGCTGAGGACGCCGTCCACCTTTTTTCCTAAGGCGAACGACCACGCCGGAGAGGATTTGAAGCCCGCCGCGCCGCCCCAGCCGCCCCCGGCCGGCGAGGAAACGCCGCGGCCGGCGGCGTAGTAATAGCGGAACAGCCGCGGCTCGCGCGGCTTCTCCTGGACGGCCTCTACCACCTCCATATCCTCGGGGTAGGCGTAGCGGTACTGCGCCCGCGCGGCGGCGGGAAGCAGCAGCGCGCAGGCCAGGAGCAACCCTTTGTATCTCATTTATTCCGGCTTGCCCTGCCCGGCGGCGGGCGCGGTTTTTCCGTCCGCCTTTTCAGGCTTGGCGCCCTTTTTGATCTTTTTGGACTTTTCCGGATGGTCTTTAATGAACTGGTCCAGCTCTTTGCCGTTGGCGGCTTTAAGCGCATCAAGCTCGGCCTTCTGTTCCGCCTTTTTGTCTTTAACGGCTTTAGGCGGGGAGCCCTTGGCCGGCCCGGCTTTGCCGTTCAGCCGCTTCAGCTCCGCGGCCTGTTTCCGCTTCAGCGCGGCCACCGCCGAGCCGTGCTTTTTTTTAAGCTCCTCCACGGAGAGGGCCGGGACTGCGGCGGCCGCGGGGGCCTGACCGATATCGCCCGCCGGGGCGGCCGTGGACACGACCTGGGCCCGCGCCGGCAGGGCGCAGGAAACCAGCAGCGCTGAAAAGATAATGGTTTTCATTTTATTTCCTTAACCGGCGCGTAGCCGATGCCGGCCTTGATGCTCTTAATGTCGTATACGCCGTTCGGCAGGATATGCCGCCCGCCCTTCATCTTTCCCGGCTTTATGAAGAACGGCGTGTCGAGGTCGATGAAATCGAAACCGCCGAGCCCGGAGGCGAACTGGGCGGCGCAGGCCGAGGCCAGCTCCGTTTCCAGCATCTCCCCCATCATCAGCTTTATCCCCTTCGCCTTGGCCAGCGCCCAGACCTCGCGGGCGCGCAGCAGCCCCAGCTTGGTCAGCTTTATGTTGATGGCCGTGACGCGCTTGTTCTTTATAAGGCGCACCGCGTCGGAAACCGAATAGGCGCTCTCGTCGGCGCAGACGGGCATCTTGAACTTCCGCGACAGATAGCCCAGCCCCTCGTGGTCGTCCTTCGGCACCGGCTGCTCGATCACGCGCGGCACCACGCCCTTGCGCTCCAGCAGGGCCACGAACCGCTCCGCCGTGCGCACGTCGTAGGCGCAGTTGAAATCCAGGTAGATCTCCGAGCCGGGCGCGGCTTTTTTCACAGCCAGTATCCGCTTCAGGTCGGAATCAGTGTCGGCGCCGGTCTTTATCTTGAAGATGCGGAAGCCGCGCTTCCGCCAGTTGGCGGCGAACTCGAAGGCCTGCGCCTCCGTGCCTATGACCACGGTGATGTCGGTGCGCGCGGGGGCCGGCCTGGAGCCGTACAAGCGCCACAGCGGGACGCCGAGCGACCTGGCCAGCGCGTCGGAAAGCGCCATCTGGGAAGCGGCTAAAGCCGCGCGGTTCGTCTCCAGCTCGTCCTCGAGACGGACGAAAAGCTTCATGTAGTCGGCCAGGTCTTTGCCCTTAAGCCAGTCGGCTGTCTTCGCCAGGTTCTTTTGGGTGGCCGCCTGAGTTTCCCCGGTGATATGCGGGGCCACCGCGGCCTCGCCCCAGCCCCATACGCCCTCCGCGGTCTGGACGCCTATAAGGACGTTCTCCAGCGACTTATGGCTGCCGCTTGAGATGGTGAACGGCTGGAAAAGCTCGGCGTCGAGCAGGCGGACCGAAGTTTTAACGATCACGGTATCTTTCATAAATTACTTTATTTCAGCCTTGCCGGTTTCCTCCCGGCCCAGCAGCATCAGCGCCACGACTATCGCGAATATCAGCACGCTCTGCAATGTCAGGAACCAGGTGCCCAGCGTCGAAGCCGTATGCCGCATGGTCCAGGCCCCCAGGCCCAGGCAGACGTTCAGGACCAGTATGAACACGACCGTCCCCTTCACGCTGAAGCCCAGCTTCATCAGCCTGTGGTGGAAATGGTCCTTGCCCGTATACTCGAGCCATTCCCTGATATTGGCGACCTGGCCGTTCTTCACCCGCGACACCGTGGTATAGATGATGTCGAAGATGGGGATGCCGAGTATGAGCAGCGGCGTGGAGAACGCCACGACGTGGTTGTCGGTGGCCCAGCTGCCGTAAAGGGCCAGGCAGCCGAGCATGAAACCTATGAAGGTGGAGCCGGAGTCGCCGAGGAAGGCCCGGGCCGGGCGCCAGTTTATCCGCAGGAAACCGGCGCAGGCGCCGGCCAGCGCGGCCGACATGAAAGACAGCGGGTACTGGCTGGAATTCCAGCCTATGCCCAGGAACAGCAGCGCGCAGACCGCGCCCATGCTGGAGGCGAGGCCGTCTATGCCGTCCATGAAATTGAAGGCGTTGGTGATGCCGATCAGCCACAGTATGGAAAGGACGGAGGACAGCAGGACGCCGCCGGGCAGGTACAGCGCGAAGCTCAGGCGCAGGCCGAAGAGCACCACTATCAGCGCAGCGGCCAGCTGCCAGAACAGCCGGGTCCGGGCGGAGAGCTGCTTCCAGTCGTCCAGGAAACCCAGGACGAAGATCACCGTGCCGCCCAGCAGGATCCCCCAGATCTGCGGGTTGAACTGCAGGTTCCTGAGCACCGTAAAAACGAAAGCCGCGTAGACGGCCAGCCCGCCGATGCGGGGCACCGGCTCAGCATGCACCTTCCGCTCGCTGGGCATATCCACCGCGCCTATGCGCCAGGCCAGCAGCGAGGCCAGCGGGGACATTACCAGCGCTATCAGGAGCGCTATCAGGAAAAGATAGAACCAGCGCAGGCCTTCCACCCAGGTCCAGGCGGAAAAGCCGCCGGGCGGGAGCATCAGCAGCAGGGCCGCCAGGCTGAAAAAAGCGAAGGACTTGCTTCTTTTGCTCATCAGCTGTTCTTTAGGATGAAGTCCAGCAGCAGGCGCTGCGGCACGAAGCCTTCGGCGTATTTCACCCGGTCCTGGTAGCCCCTGAACACGGCCGCGCTCTTGGCGCTCTCTATGATGGAGAGGTTCTTGACGCGGGTCTTATACACCTGCGAATTATGGCATTTCAGCAGCTGCACCTTCTTGTGTATCACGCCGCCGATGTCGGAGAAGATGGTCGGCACGAAATTCATGGTGGTCGGGACCTCGTAGAACAGGATGTTCTGCAGGTAGCGGGCCGCCGTCACGGCCGCCCGCGAGACGGTGCGGTGGTCCTGGTGCGTGTCTTCGCCGTAGTTGACCATTACGATGTCCGGCTTCACCAGCGCTATGCGGCGCTCGATGACCTGGATGAGTTCGCGGCTCAGCGGCACGTCGGTGTCCATGAACCCGCCCCAGAACAATTCCGCCCTGAGCAGCTTCGCGGCCTTTTCCTGCTCGGCCTTACGCGCGCCGGGATTGCCGCCCACGTCGCCGCCGGTCATCACCAGCATGTGTATCTTGTGGCCCTTGGCGGACAGCTTGTAAAAAAGCCCGCCGCAGCCGAACTCCAGGTCGTCGGGATGCGCGCCTATGCCTAAAATTTTCATGTTTCGGGAACTCCTTACGGACCTTTTTATTGTTTACTGCTCTCTATCGCCTCGGTGACGATCGCTTCGCTGATGCTCTTTTCGCCTTTCGAAAAAGCGGTCAGCATGCTCATGTTGGCGATATTGTTTATCCACCTGGGGATGCCGCCGGAGCGCTTGAAGACCGTGTCCAGCGCCTTGGCGTCGAAGATGTCCTCTTTGAGGCCGGCCACCTTCAGGCGGTAATCCATGTACTTCTTCGTTTCTTCGAAATCCAGGGGGACCAGGTTGTAGCTGAGTACTATGCGCTGGCTGAACTGCTTGTTGGCGTCCAGCTTGGCGTTCAGCTCCGGCTGGCCGGCCAGCAGCAGCGTCATAAGGCAGCGCGTCTCGGTCTGGTAATTCAGCAGCAGCCGCAGCTCCTCGAACACCGAGGCGTCATCTATGAGCTGCGCTTCGTCTATGGCCACCACCACGTGCTTGCCGTCCTGGAAGGTGTCCCGCAGGAATTTCTCTATGCCCATCAGCACGTCTTCTTTGCGGGCGGGCACGCCGGAGCCGGTAAAATTATGCAGGATCATCTTCAGCAGGCCCAGGTCGTCCAGGCGCGGGTTGTTCACGAAGGAGAAGACGTAGCCCTTCTTCTTGAATTCGCGCTCCAGCGCCTTCAGCACCAGCGTCTTGCCCGTGCCGTAGGCCCCGGTCAGGGCCGCGCAGGATTTTTTCTCCTCCACCACGTAGGAGAGCCTGGAAAAAGCCTCTTCGTGCTTCTCAGATCCGAAGAAAAATTCGGTGTCCGGGGTGTTCTCGAAAGGCATCTTCTTCAGGTCCCAGTGCTCTTTATACATGATTAATATTTAAATATATAAAGCGGGGGCAAAGCAAGAGCGGGGCCTGCCGCGGCACAGCCGGAATTCCCGCTGCCGGGGCAACGGACTCTCCGGCCGTCTTTTTTGTATCATATATCCTCCGGAACGGACGCTTGCCTATCTGCCGGGCGGATCTTTCGGATTATCGGAGGAAAAATGAAAATTTGTCCAAATTGCAAGAAGAACAATGACGCCGACGCTGTTTTTTGCGGTCATTGCGCGGCCCACTTCCCCCCATCCCACTGGTCCTGCCTGGGATGCGGGGTAAAAGTAGCGAACGAATTCGATATCTGCTGGAAATGCGGCACGGGAAAAGACGGTTCCGACCCCGACAAAAGTTTCCTGGAAACAAAAAAAGAGGCCGTTACCCTGCCTGACGGCACAGAAAGGAAGGATGAGCCGGACACCTGCGTGAGCTGCAGATATTTCGACGACACCGATACTCTTGCGTGTAAATGCCGCCGCTATCCCCCGGAAAATGACGAACCCCGGTATCCGCTGGTAACCGGCCAGGACTGGTGCGGCGAGCATACTGAAAACGAATAGCCGTACTTTCAGACCGCGTCCCCGATTCCTTGAAGACAGCGTAGAAAACAGAACTATCAGGCTGGATGGCGGATCGTTTTTCGCGGGCTGTTAATTGCCGGCGGCCAGGGTCGCGCCCGGCGGGAGTCTGAGCAGGGTGACCTTGGGATGGTGCTTCAGGTAATAGCCGCAATCCCATTCCTTGGCGAACAGCAGCACCGGCCGGCCGTCGGCGTCCGCGGCCAGGCGCGCGTCCAGGGGGAGTTCGTCTTCCTTGACCTCGCCGGCGCAGGCGGGGCCTACCCAGCGGACCACCTGCCACGGGGCGGGCTCCAGCCGGGACTTGGCGCCGTACTCGGCCTGGAGGCGGTACTGCAGCACTTCGAACTGCAGCGGGCCCACGGCCCCCAGCAGCGGCACGCCGGAGGAAGCGCCGTGCAGCGAAAAGGGCTGCACCACGCCTTCCTGCAGCAGGTGCTCAAGCCCTGTGCGGAAGCGCTTGGACTGCGCGGTGTCGGCGCAGTGCAGGTAAGCGAGGTGTTCCGGCAGGAACCGCGGTATCCCCCTGTACAGAATGCTCTTATCTTCGGTCAGTGTGTCCCCCACCTGGAACTGCGCGTGCCCCACTATGCCGATGACGTCGCCGGCGTAGGCCTCGTCCACGGTCTCGCGCTCCCGCCCCAGCAGCTTGTGCGAGCTGGAGAGGCGCACGCTTTCGCCCGTGCGCGGGTGGAAAACGCGCATGTCCCGCTGGAAGCGCCCCGAGCAGACGCGCACGAAGGCCAGCTGGTCCCTGTGCCGGGGGTCCATGTTCGACTGGATCTTGAAAACGAAACCGGAAAACCGCGGGTCGTCCGGGGCTATGGGTCCGGACACGGTCAGCTGCGTGCGCGGCGGGGAGGAAAGCTCCAGGAAGCCGTCCAGCAGCAGCTGCACGCCGAAATTGTTCCTGGCGCTGCCGAAGAAGACGGGCGTCATGTCGCCGGCCTTTATCGCCGCCAGATCGAAGCTTTCGCCGGCGGCGTCCAGCATCGCCGTTTCATCCAGCGCTTTTTTCAGTATCCCGGGCGGCAGGTGGGGCGCCGCCTCTTCGCTGAGGTCGTTCACTACGGTCACGGGCGCGCGGAAGGAGCCGCCGGCCACCCTCTCGAAGAGGTGCAGCTGCCGGGCCCGCCGGTCGAACACGCCCCTGAAATCCGTCCCCATGCCGAGCGGCCAGTTCATCGGGCAGGCCTGCAGCTGCAGGTGGCGGTCTATCTCGTCCAGTATCTCCAGCGGCTCCAGCGCGGGCCGGTCCAGCTTATTGACGAAAGTGAAGATGGGGATCTGGCGCAGGCGGCAGATCTCGAACAGCTTCAGCGTCTGGGACTCTATGCCCTTGCCCCCGTCCAGCACCATGAACACCGCGTCCACCGCCGTCAGTACGCGGTAGGTGTCCTCCGAGAAATCCCTGTGCCCCGGGGTGTCCAGCAGGTTTATGTGGAAGCCGCCGTACCGGAACTGCAGCACCGTGGAGTTCACGGAAATGCCGCGCTTGCGCTCCAGCTCCATCCAGTCGGAAGTGGTGCTCTGCTCTTTTCTGCGGGCGGTCACGGAGCCCGCCAGCTGCACCGCCCCGCCGTAAAGCAGCAGCTTCTCGGTAAGCGTGGTTTTCCCCGCGTCGGGATGCGAGATTATCGCGAAAGTCCTTCTTTTGGCTATTTCGGTATTGCTTATCATGGTGTAAACCCGGGCCTGGCGTCTTTCTATTATAACCTTTACGCCGCGCCCCCGGCAAAACGCAGGCCCGGCCGCGGCGGGCTGACCTTAAGGGTTTCAGGAGGGCGGGGGTGTAGACGGATCGCGGAGGATTATTTTACGACCCAGACTTTGTAGCCGTTGCCCTGGGCGGCGAGCTTCCAGTCGGAGCCGGGCTCCCATTCCACGTAGCCCAGCTTGACCACCAGCTTGTTGTCTATCGCGGCGGTATAGATGTTCTGCGACGCCTGGATGATGTTCACGCTGCTGGAGGAAGTTATCTTCAGGGATTTCCTGAGGGCGGAAAGCTTCGTTATCTCGTCCTTCACGCCCCAGTCAAAAAGATGGGACCAGAAAATGCACGGGATACCGGGGTGGGTCAGGATATAGGCGTAGCCCTGCATTATCTTGTTGGAAGGGAAAGGCCAGCCCCTGGCTGAGCCGGCGCTGACGGTGGTGTCGTGGTTGTCCACGAAGGTCACGGCATTGTCCGGCCACCAGCCGATGAGCCCGGCCGGTCGGCCGCTCGCGTCCTTCAGCCGCCAGTATTCGCCGGAACCCACCGCCGCCTGCAGGATGCCCTTCGTAGTAAAATCGAACACCTTGATCTCGCCGTTCACGGAATCCATCCAGTCGCACAGCGCCTGCCTGTGCGGGTTAGTGTTGTTCAGGTCCAGGTCGTCCCAGATCTCGGCCACCGCCAGGGCCGGCCTGGTGGCCCTGTTGTACATCAGCATATACTTCGAATTGTAGCCGCGCGCGTAATCGTAGCGCCAGCCGTCGTAGCCGATGGACGATTTGAGCCAGTTCAGCCACTTGGTCACGCCCTGCTGCACGTACGGCTTGGAATGGTCGATGTCGCGCGCGTAAGGCACACCCTTGCCGCTGTCGGAAGCACCCTTACCCTTGCCCCATTCGTCGTCGGAGCAGATAGAATCCGTGTCCCAGGCCGGTTCGGTGAAGTCGGCCCAGTCCTTGGTGCCCACGCGGTGGTTCACCACTATATCGGCCAGCACGCGCACCCCGGCGGAATGCAGGGACGAGATGGCGGCCGCCAGCTCCACGGAAGAGCCGTACCTGGAGTTCTGGACATTCAGCCGCCTGGGGAGGTAGCCTTCGTCAGCGCCGGAATCGGAAGAGGGCGGCAGCCAGACCGCGTTTATCCCGGCCCTGGACATCTCGCCAGCCTTGCCGGCCACGACATTCCACCAGGGCGCTGTCTTCCAGGAGGTCCAGTGGAACCCCTGCAGCATTATGGTGGAGTCGTATTTTGAGGCGGCCGCGCCGGACTTCTGCGCGGGGGCGCAGAAAGCCGAGCCGCCGAAAAGCGGCAAAAGCAATACCACGGCCAGGAGCGGTCCTCTTGTCCTCATATATCTCACATTTATTTTTTAGCAGATTTATATGATTTGTCAAGGGCCCCAAGGGGGGGTTCGCGGGACCTGTCGGCGGAATTATTTTACGGAGGCCGGGTCGGCCAGCGCGGCCGCCCTTATCCTCCCCCTCCCAGGCTAGACCAGGTCGGGGTCCGGATGCCTCCGTAAAATAATTTCGCCGCCACCCGCTCCAATATATCAAAAGCAGGGGATTTGCGGAATTACCGAACTTATGATGATTGGTTTACTGGCGTTTGGTTTCGGAGATGCGGCCGCCCGAGAGGTGGAACACCCGGTCGGCGTAGGCGGCGGCTTCCTCGTTGTGGGTGACCATCAGGACAGCGGCGCCGGCCGCGTTGACCCGCTTCAGGTCGTCCAGCACTATCTTGGCGTTGTGCTTGTCCAGGTTGCCGGTGGGCTCGTCGGCAATGACCAGCCCCGGCTTGTTGCGCAGGGCGCGCAGTATCGCCGCGCGCTGCTTTTCCCCCCCGGAAATGTCCATCGGGAATTTGTGCGCTATCATCTCCAGCCCGAAGCGCTTCAGGAGCCCCAGGGCCGCGCCGGGATCGCCGCGGCCGATGATGCGCGCCGGCATATCTATGTTCTCCAGCACCGTGAACTCCGGCAGCAGCGAGTCGAACTGGAACACGAAACCGATATTGCGCCGCCTGAGCTCCGCCTTCTTCGCCTCGCTCATCGGCTCCAGGCGCGAACCGAACAGCGTTATGGAGCCCGAATAGCAGTCGTCCAGCACGCCCACCAGGTTCAGGAAGGTGGACTTGCCCGAGCCCGACGGCCCGAGCAGCGCGACGAACTCGCCGGCCTTTATGTCGAAATCGATGTTCTCGAGCACGAGTATCTGCTCGTGCCCCTGCACGTAGGTCTTGCCCAGGTCCTCCAGGTGCAGTATTTTATCCATAGCGTATGGCGTCCACGGGGCTTATCTTCGAGGCTTTCGCCGCAGGGTAGATGGTGCTCAGCATGCACAGCAGCCAGCTGGCGGCGACGGTAAGCAGGATGTCGCGTATCTTCAGCTCCACCGGCACCCTGGTCACGTAATAGATGTCCGACGGCAGCTCCACCACCGGGTACACGGCGATGAAGACGGACAACCCGACGCCGAGCAGAACGCCCAGGGTTATGCCGCTCAGGGCTATCAGGTTGCCCTCCCAGAAGAATATTTTGCGCACGAAGCCCGGTCCCGCGCCCATCGCGCGCAGCACGCCGATGTCGCGCAGCTTCTCCACGCTCATCATCAGCAGGTTGGAAGCGATGTTGAAAGTGGCCACCAGTATGATGAGCGCCAGCACCAGCGACATCACGAATTTTTCCAGCTTCAGCGCGGCGAAAAGGGTGCGGTTCATGTCCGCGTAGGTCTTGACCGTGTAGGCGAAGCCCAGCTCGTTCTTCAGCGCGGCGGCGCTTTCCCCGGCCCGGTTCAGGTCGTCCAGCCTCAGCCCGAAACCGTTCACGCCGCCGGCGAGGCCGAAGAACTCGGAGGCGGCCGCCAGGCCGCAGTAGGCCATGGTATTGTCGAACTCGTAATACCCGGTGCGCACCAGGCCCGCGACCTTGAATTTTTTCATCCTCGGCAGGATGCCCATGCCGGTAAGCGCCGCCTTGGGCGAGACCAGGATGACCTCGCCGCCGGTCCAGACGCCCAGGTTCTTGGCCAGCTCTTCGCCCAGGAACAGCGGCGGCGGCTCGCCGGGCCTGGCCTGTCCCAGCGCGTCCCAGGAGCCCTCCACCAGCGTGTTCCCGAGGTTGTTCACCTTGAACTCGCTCTCCGGCTCCAGCCCGCGCACCACCGCGCCGGCTGAGCGGTCTTCAAAGGTCAGTATCCCCTGCCCCAGCACGAACGGCGCGCAGGCGGCCGCCCCGGAACGCTTTTTAACGCGCTCCGCCACGGCGCCGTAGTCCCCCGCCTTCACGGAGCCGTACACTACGATGTGGGCCTGGGCGTCGATTATTTTTTTCTTGATGTCGGACTGGAAGCCGTTCATTATGGAAAGCGTCACGATAAGCGCGCCCACGCCCAGCGCCACGCCGGCCACGCCTATGACGGTGGTGACCATCGAGAACAGGCCTTTTCTTTTGGCTTTCAGGTAACGGAAGGCTATGAAAAATTCAGCGGACATAGGATGGTCCCGGCGCCGCGGCGGACGGCGGACGCTACGACGCGGCCTGCTGCTGGTCGCCCGGCTTCAGGAGCGGGAAGAGTATAACTTCCCTGATGGACGGCTTGCCGGAGAACAGCATGGCCAGGCGGTCTATGCCGATGCCGATGCCGCCCATGGGCGGCATGCCGTATTCCATGGCTTCTATGAAATCCTTGTCCAGCACGTCGGTCTCGGCGTTCTTCTCCTCGTCGCGCTGGCGCATCTGCTCGACCAGCCTGCTTTTCTGGTCCTCGGGGTCGTTCAGCTCGGAATAGGCGTTGGCTATTTCCTCGCGCCCGGCGAAGAACTCGAAGCGCTCCACTATGGACGGGTCGCCGGCCTTGCACTTGGCCAGCGGCGTGATGGCGGTGGGATAATCCATCACGAAGGTCGGCTGCTCCAGCCCGGCCTGTATCTTGGTGTCGAAGATCCTTTCGAATATCTTGGCGGAAGGGGTGCCCTCGCCGTGCTCTATGCCCAGTTTGCCGGCCAGGGCGCACAGGTTCGCCCGGTTGAAGGACTTGCCCTGGAGCACTTCGTGTATGTCCTCGCCGGTGCCGGCTTTCCAGGCGTCCGGCAGGGAAAGCCGCTTGAACGGGGGTTTCACGTTTATCTTCATCCCGTTGTAATCCAGGAGCTCCGTACCCAGCAGCTCGGAGCAGCGCGCGAAAACTTTCTCCACCAGCTCGGCCATGCCGTTGTAGTCGCTGTAGGCCTTGTAGGCCTCCAGGGTGGTGAACTCCGGGTTGTGGCGCGTGTCTATGCCCTCGTTCCTGAAGATCCGGCCTATCTCGTAGACACCGTCGTAGCCGCCGATGACGAGCTTCTTCAGGGGCAGCTCAGTGGCGATGCGCATGTAGAGCTCGCTCTGGTAAACGTTGTGGAAAGTGACGAAGGGCCGAGCGGAGGCGCCGCCGGCCGAAGAGCCCAGCACCGGGGTCTCCACCTCAAGGCAGCCGTCGGCGTCCAGCACGTGCCGGATGGCCGAGATGATGCGCGCCCGCTTGACGAAGATCTCCCTGACCTCGTCGTTAGAGATGAGGTCCAGGGACCTTTCTCGGTAGCGGGTCTCGGGATCGGTCAGCCCGTGCCATTTCTCGGGCAGCGGCCTGACGGATTTGGACAGCACCGTGATCTTCTCTACGCTGACGGTGAGCTCGTTGGTGTGGGTCAGGAACAGCTTCCCCTCCACGCCGAGGAAGTCGCCGACGTGGCAGTTCTTTTTGAAAATATCGTAGGCGTCGTCGCCCACGGCGTCCTTCTTCACGTAGATCTGGATGGTACCGGTGCCGTCCTTCAGCTGCGCGAAAGCGGCCTTGCCCATCACGCGCATCAGCTTCATGCGCCCGGCGCAGACGACGCGCGTGTCCGCGGGGAGAGAACGCGCCGCCGCTATCTTGTGCGTGACGGCGAAGCGGTGCGGGAACGGGTCCACGCCCCGGTCCCTGAGGTTGCGGATCTTGGCGTAGTTATTGGCGATTATTTCGGTCAGCGCGTTTTGGCTCATTTTTTTGACGCTAAAGCGTCTTTCACCGTCTTTACCAGGTTCTTGGGCTCGAAAGGCTTTTCCACGAAGGCGAAGATGTTCGAGGACAGCTCGAACAGGTCCTTCATCTGGCCCTTGGCGGTCAGGATGATTATCGGGATGTGGTTCAGCCCGTCAATTTCCTGGAGCTTGGACTGGAAAGTGTAGCCGGGTCGGCGGAGGTCAGCTTGTTATAGGCCTCCAGCCCGTTATAGGCCTCCATCACCTCGTACTGCTCGCGCTCCATCAGCACTTTTATCAGGTATACGACGTCTTTTTCGTCGTCAACCACCATTACTCTGGACATGGGTCCCCCGTTCGGCAGATTACGGTGCGGCCATTAAAATAATATAAATACGGCAGTGAAGATTTTACAAGATTAGGACGGGCAAAACAAGGCCGCTGGGGGCTATCAGCATTGGGGACAGACCTTGACCCAGGGCCTTTAGTGCCGGGAGCATAATAAGCTCCTGACAGTAAAAACAGCGCCTCAGGCCACACTAATCAAGGTCTGTCCCCGCAACACTGAAGGCCTGTCCCCGCGCCGCTGAAAAAATGTAGAATACTCCAGACGGCCGCGAAGCCGGAACAGCACAGCCGGCCAAGGAGTAATAATGGCGATAGAGAAAACCCTCGTACTGATAAAGCCCGACGGCATGAGGCGCCGGCTCGCCGGCTTTTCCATAGACCGGCTGGACACCGCCGGCCTCGAGATGGTCGGGGCGAAGATCGTTTCCGTAACGGAAGAGCTGGCCCGGGAGCATTACAAGATGCTGGAAGGAAAATCGTTCTTCCCCACGCTCATAAAATTCATGACCAGCGAGTTCGACAAGGTTTCCAACCGCCGCGTGCTGGCCCTGGTCTACAAGGGCGAGAACGCCATACAGGCCATCCGGGAAGTGGTGGGCGCCACCAACCCGGAAGACGCCGCCCCCGGCACCATACGGTGCAGCTGCGGCAAGCTGGCGCCGCAGGGCCACATAGCCAACGTGGTCCACGCCTCCGGCAACGCCGGGGACGCGGAGCGCGAACTGAAGCTGTGGTTCAAGCCCGGCGAACTGGTGGAGTAGTACAGGTTTTCAGAAAACCGATGAGATCCAGGCTATTTTGTTTTCTCCCCCTCCTGCTGCTGCTGTCCGTTTCGCACGGGCAGACCGGCAAAGAGGCCCGGCTGGAAGAGCGGATAACGCTGACCGCCGACGACGGCTGGCAGCTGAACGCCCGCTACCTGAAAGCCGCCGAATCCGCCCCTACCGTGCTGCTCATACACGCCCAGAAGAGCGACCTCACGGAGTGGAAGCTCTGGTTCGACTACCTGAAGCGCTACGGCTACGGCTACCTGGCGCCTGACCTGAGGGGCCACGGGCTCAGCTTCGTGACGCCGGCCGGCTCCACCACCACTTACGCGGCCTTCGCCCTCAGCGGCTCCAACAACGAGTTCAACAAGATGATACGCGACGTGGAGGCCGGGATAGCCTACCTCTCCACGAACGGCGTGACCGGCGACAAGCTG
>CAZJUL010000021.1:0-17728 GCA_964549095.1 uncultured Elusimicrobiaceae bacterium | reverse complement strand
GGCGCGGTGCGCGATAGGGCTGGACTGCACTTTCGTGGCGCGCAGCATCGACAACGATATGGCGCTGACCAGCCGGATACTGGAACAGGCGGCGGCGCACAAAGGGACTGCCTTCGTGGAGATCTTCCAGAAGTGCCTGCCTTTCTCCGAGAAGGAGTTCGACGACCTGAAGGATCCGGCTAAGAAGGACGATCTGACCATCAGGGTGGAGCACGGGAAGCCGCTGGTGTTCGGGAAGAACAAGGAGAAGGGGATAGTTTTCAGGAACTTCAGACCGGAGATAATCGAGTTCAAGGGCGCGGTGCCGGCCGAGGTGGCGGTTTACGACGAGACGAGCGCAGAGATGGCCTACCTGATAAGCGGTTTCCAGGCGCCCGCCCTGCCGATACCGTTCGGTATCTTCCGTTCTTCGGAAAAGCCGGCCTACGAGGAGCTGTATTACCAGCAGGTGGCCGCGATCGGCGACACGAAGGAGAACGAGCTGGAAACCCTCCTCTCCGGACCCGACGCCTGGGAGATAAAGTAAAGTAACCAGGATAATTAGGGACAGCGCCCTATTTCTTAAGAAATAGGGCGCTGTCCCTATTATTCGGATGATTTAGGACCTAAAGACCCTTGGGATGGGGGCTGAAATACGGCGGGGGAGGGGGTCTTTTGTCTCTTACGGCGGGATGGAAAGGTGACTATAATATTAACAGGTTACAGACCGCATTCAACGGAGGCAGGATGATTAAGCGGATATTCCTGGCGCTGGTTCTGGCTTTGGTGTCCCTCTCTTTCGCGTTCGCCCGGGCCGATTTTGACTCGCTTTACTCCGCGGGCAAATTGAACCTTGCCGGGGCGGAAGGCGCCCCCGCGGTAATACCGGGGCCGGAAAAAGCGCCGGGCGTCATCGAAGTCATCAAGACCCTGCCGCTGCTCGACCTGATGGCCGAGCGGACGGTCTCTTCCAAAGAACTTACGGTGGGCGCGACGGTTTTCCTGGCGAGCGTCGTCCTGGACGACGACTGGGAAGTTTACTTCCAGCTCAAACAGAAAGGTTCCTCCGCCAACCCCGGCGTCTGGAAAGAAACCGCGTTCAAGGAAGGAGTCACCTATAAATTCGCCGGCGGTGAAGTTCAAATAATCGAAAAAGACGGGGTGATAAATGTCACCGGCCCCGGCGCGGGGGCGGAGACCTCCACGGCCGAGCTGTTCGACCTGCTTTACGCCAAGTCCACCAGCATAGAATGCGGCGGGCTTGTGACCTACGCCGTCATCCGCAACTTTACCCCGCTGACCGGCAATGAAGGCACCATAACGCTGCGGATGGGCTCGGACGGCCTTTACTACTATTCGCTCACCCCGGACGCGCAGGTCGCCGGCTACCCGCGCTGGCTGTCGGCCGTGAACGGCGTGCTCTACGGCCTGAAGGCTACCGATACCGACCTGGTCTTCGTCTCCAAGGTCATCCCCCCGGACGCCAAGCCGCTCGTCCAGATGGAAAGAGTAATAAAGTTTTAGGAATACGGTGACATAATACTTAATTCCTGAGGGTTGAGCCTGAAATAGGTATTATGTCACCGGAATACCCGGAATACCATTCATGGATATACCAGAAGAAGCTCCTAAGCCCCACAAGCGCCGCGTGCGCTACAGCGGCACGCACCCCCGCCGCTTCTCCGAAAAATACAAAGAACTGAACCCCGAAAAATACGCCGCGGACGTGGCGCACATAATCTCCAAGGGCCAGACACCCGCCGGCACGCACAGGCCCATCTGCGTGGAAGAGATACTGGGACTGCTGGACCCGAAGCCCGGCGAGATCTGCCTGGACGCCACGCTGGGCTACGGCGGGCACGCCGAGCGGCTGCTGCCGCGGCTGCTGCCCGGCGGCAGGCTGGTCGCTTTGGACGTGGACCCGCTGGAGCTGCCGCGGGCCGAGGCCAGATTGCGCGCGCTGGGGTTCGGCGCCGAAGTCTTTACCGCGCGCAAGATGAATTTCGCCGGGATCGCTTCGGCGGCGTCGGAGGCGGGCGGCGGTTTCGACTGCGTGCTGGCCGACCTGGGCGTTTCCTCAATGCAGCTGGACAACCCGGAGCGCGGGGTCACCTACAAGTCTGACGGGCCGCTGGACCTGCGGCTGAACCCGGGGCGCGGCAAGCCGGCCTCGGAACTGCTCAGGTCCCTTTCGGCCGGCGCGCTGGAGAAAATGCTTTTCGAGAACGCGGACGAAACTTACGCCAAACACATAGCGCAGGCTGTCAAAGCCAGCACCCCGCCGGTCGCTACCACGGCGCAGCTCGCGGCCGCAGTGAAGGCGGGCCTGAAAAAGCTCAATTCCAGGCTTCCGGACGAGGAAATAAAGAAATCCCTGCAGCGCGTCTTCATGGCGCTGCGCATCGGCGTGAACGAAGAATTGAGCGCGCTGGACCGGTTCCTGGAGGCCTTGCCCTGGTGCCTGAAACCCGGCGGCCGCGCGGCTATACTGTCTTTCCATTCCGGGGAGGACCGCAGGGTGAAGAAAGCTTTCGCACGGGGGGCGGCCGAAGGTGTTTACGCGGAAGTCGCGCCGACGCCCGTGCGCCCCTCGCCGGAAGAGCGCCGCAGCAACCCCCGCTCCGCCTGCGCCAAGCTCCGCTGGGCCGTCCGCTCCGCCAAAACCATGCAGAGCCTGCTCTGAATCTGCGTCCGGCGGGCTTTTCCGAAATTAAAAAGAGAAGGTCAGGCCCAGGGTGTAGTAATCGCTCCGGGCGGCGCCGCCGCCTGGAGCGTAATTCTCCCAGCCCGCCGAAATTTCTACGGGGCCCGCATTTGCCGAAATACCGAAATTTACGGTTTCAGAATCCGGCTGATCAAGCAGGTAGGTGGTTTTGGAATAGCCCGCCTCCGGGGAAAGCGGCAGGCCGGGGCAGCGCAAACGCGCCGAGATCGCCGTGTCGGGGAAACCGCTGGTGCCTATGCTGCCGATATCCACCGGCAGCTGCCTGGATTCAGCCGTCATATCGGTGTCGTAGGAAGTCTTGGTAAAGCGCCCGCTGGCCCGCAGCCCATAGGCTTTTACCGAGGCCGAGAGGCCATAATCGGTCTGGTTCAGCTTGAACGCGGAAGTCAGCACGGAAACGGAAGTGCCGCCGCCTCCCCCGCCGCCATTTCCTCCTAAGACCGTAGTGGTGGAAAGCGAATAGGTATCCTCGTGGGCCGTAAGGCCCGCAAAAACGCTCAGCGAGATGTCCTGCAGCGCGGCCTCCTCATCCGGCTCGCCCAGCAGGGAGAGCCCGAGATCCGCGGCGAAGCCGGAATTTTTATAGCCGCCGGTTTCCGGCGTTACCGAGACATCGGCGCTGACGCGCCAGGCGGGCCTGTCCAGGCCGGCCCCCAGCGAATAGGTGGAATAGCGGTCCGCGGCGCCGCTCTTATAGGTGTTGAGGGCAGGGCGCAGATAGTAGTCGTCATTTCCGGATTCAGCAAAAACATTGAACCCGGAATAATCGGCGGGCCCGGCGGTAAAGCGCGCGCCGGCGTCATAGTAGGCGTCGGCGGTTACTGCAAAAAGCGTCATCAGGAGCGTCAGAAGTCTGGTTCTCATGCGTGTCCCTTCATTTATGCCGCCCCGCCGCCGGTTGAGGCCGGCAGCGGGGCGGCGGCGGTCAGGTTATTTGCGTTTGCCGCCGGTTCCGCGGCTGTCGCGGCTCTCGCGGCGCTGTTCGGATCTCATTTCCCTGCGCTCCGTCCTTTCGGAGCGCCGTTCTTTTCTAAGTTCCTTTTTCTCCTGTTTTTTCTCCTGTTTGCCGAGCGCTTTTTTATCGCCGGCGCCGTTCTTGTCCTGTTTTTTCAGGTTCTTTTCGTCTCCGGCGTTCCCGGTCTTTTCCTGCTCTTTCAGCGCGTTCTTTGCGTCTTCGGCGGGTTCACCGGCCGCCTCGCCGGCTTTCAGCTGTTTCTGCTCCCCGGCCTGGATCTTTTCCTGTTTCTGAACTTTATCCTTCTCCTGCGCCTTTGTTTTAGCCTGTTCTTTCAGCGCGTCCTTTGCGTCTCCGGCGGGTTCACCGGCCGCCTCGCCGGCCTTCAGCTGTTTCTGCTCCCCGGCCCGGATCTTTTCCTGTTTCTGCGCTATATCCTTTTCCTGTTCCTTCAATTGGTCCTGTTCGCGGACCTGGTCCTGGACTTTCAGCTTCTCCTGCGTCTTTACCTGGTCCTGCTCCTTGACCGCGTCTTCCGCCTGTACCGTTACAGCCGTGAAAACGGCTGATGCCAGGCTCAACACCAGAACTCTCATTATGTTATTTTTCATATATCCTCCGTAGTTCGTGTCCGCGGGCTTACGGCCCACCAGACAGACGCCCGGGCCCGCAAAAAGGTTTAGTGCGCTAACGCCTGCCCCTGCCGCCGCCGCCTGAGCGTCTTTCGCCTTTGCGTTCCTGGCGGTATTCCCTCCGCAGTTCCTCGCGGCGCTCTTTTGAGAGGCTGCGCCACTTGGAATATTTTTTCAGAAGGCTTTTTTTCGCCGCGTCCGGCATGTTCTGGAAACGCGCCCAGCGTGCGCGCAGCTCCGCCTGGCGTTCCGCCGGCAGGGCCCGGAAGCGGGCGAATTTCTCCTTGATCTCCGCTTTTTTATCCTTATCCAGTCCCTTCCACTTCTCGTAATTCGCCAGTATCCTGGCTTTATCGACTTCCGGGAGCTTGTCCCAGGCGGCCTGCTTCGGGTCCTGCGCAGCGGCGGCCGGCCTGACGGCAGGCGGCTCCGCGGCCAGCAGGAACAGCGCCAGCGCCGCAAATCCTATGTATTTCATAAAGCCCTCCTGGCGGAAGTGGAGATCTTCACTGTCCCGGTGGAGATCGGTACCGCCTTAGCCGCGGTTGAAACGGCCGTAAATGCGGAAACCGCCGTAAAAGTGGAAACAGCCGTCAAGCCTGTCTCCCGGGGCTCGTCCTCCAGCATCTCAAGGTTGTAAAGGAGCTCGAAATCGCTGAAAAATTCCAGGTTGTCCACCACTTCGGCCGGCGCGGTCACCGCCGCGGCCATAGCCGCCGCGGCCAGCGCGCCGCTTAGCCATAAAAACAGGCCTTTTTTCCTCATAGTTCCTCCTCCGGCACCGCTTCCAGCACGTCCATGTCGTCAAGCATGTCCAGGTTCTCAAGAAAGGCCACGGTTACGGCCTGCGGCTCGGCCGCCGGTTCGTGGCGCGGCGCGCGGGTCAGCGCGAACGCCATAACAAGCGCTATGGCGGCGGGGGCCAGCAGCCAGGCGCGCGCTATGCCGCGGATTTCGGAGCGCGCGGCCATTATCCGCGCTTTCTGGCCGGCCCAGAACGCGTCGGACCTGCGCGCGGCCAGCAGAGAGAGCAGCCTGTCCTCTTTGTCTTCGTCTTTCATAAATATTCCCCCAGGGCGGTTTCGAGCTTCTTCCTTGCTTCGAACCAATGGGCTTTCACGGTGCCTTCCGCCATACCAAGGATCTCCGCCACTTCGGCCACCTTCACGCCCTGCGCCCTCAGCGCGGCCACCTCGCCCTGGCAGCGCGGGAGGGCGCTTATGGCGGCCTGGACGCGCCGCTCCAGTTCCGCCGCGGCGGCCGCCTGCTCGGGGCGGCCGGCGGGATCGTCGGGCAGCAGCTCTTCCAGCGACGGCGCCTCCCCGTCCGGTTCCCGCGGGCCCAGGCCCACCCAGGCGCGCAATTTTTTCCAGCGCCAGTAGGAGCGCGCCTTGTTGGCGGCTATGCGCAGCAGCCAGGTCTTTAAAGAGCTCTCGCCGCGAAAACCTTTGCGGTGCTTCCAGGCGGAGATGAAAGTTTCCTGGGTTATATCGTCCGCCGCCGCCGCGTTGCCGGTAAGGCGCAGCGCAAGGGAATACACGTGCCGCTGATGCTCCTCGATGATCCCGGAGAAGCCGGTTTCATCCGGCTCGGGGGGCGCGTGGCCCTGCGGTTCGTCTGTGCCTATTTCGCTCATCGTTCCCACACTGATACGGACGCCTGAAGACCCTTTCTGGTTTAGCCGGCGGCTTTGTGCCCTTATGCGCCGGTTCCGCGCTCTCAATTCAATATGATACACCTTTTTCAGCCGCGCATTTTGCGCGGGCAGGGGGCCGCCGCTATCGTTCGCTGTTTTTCCCGGCCGCTCCTAAATATAGTTGCGCGGCGCTTATAAGGTTTTCCACTATGAAAGGTTTGTTCAACTGCTTCGCGAACTGCCTGTCGCCTGAAAAAGAAGACAGGCCGCCGGGGGCTATGAAGTCGGTTACGACTATGATAGGCGGCCTTTCCCCTTTCGCGTCCGGCAGACCGGCCAGTTCCGCCCCCGTTCCGTCCGGCAGGATAAATTCCGTTATTATAAGCCCGTAGGCGCCTGCGCGCAGCAGGTTTTTGGCCTCGATGTTGCTTGCGGCCAGGCTTATGGAATACCCGCGCCGCGTAAAGATCTTTTCGTACAAGCGCCGCATCCCTTCGTCATCGTCCACTATAAGGAGCTTCTGAGGCATATGTCCCCCGGCCGCAGTAAATTGGGTATATCTGATATGACGCCCGGAGAAAGGAAAAGGTTTAGCCGGGCGTATGCCCTATCGGCCCGGGGTCCTATGGCCCGGCCGGGCGGCGAATAACGCCGGCGCCCTGGGCCTTCGGCCGCTCGCGGCGCCCCGCGCAGCCTGTTATGATATAGATACAGGCAGCCGGCTTTTGCGGAAATGATAAATACGGAGGCGGTATGATAAAGAAGATATTCCTTATGCTGGCGGCGGCCGCGGTCTCGGTTCCCCCGGCTTTTGCACAGATAGATTTCGACAGGGGCGCGGCGGATCTTGGCGGCCTGCTGGCGTCGCAGGAGATCCCGGCCGTGCAGGCGCCGGCGCAGGCCAAGGGCCTGTTCGGCTGGGGCAATAATAACAGCGCCCCCGCCCAGCCGAAAGAATGGACAGTGATGGTGTACATGAACGGCAAGAACGACCTGGAAGTGGCCGGGCTTTATAATCTCAACAAGATGGAGCTCGCGGGCTCCAACGATTCACTGAACATAGTGACCGAGATAGGCCGCATGAACGGGCAGGAGAACGACGTGAGCTTCGACGGCAACTGGACCGGCTCACGCCGCTACTACGTCACGCAGGATTCCAACGAAGAGAAGATAAAATCCAAGAAGATCCAGTCTTTCGACAAGGTCGACATGGGCGACTGGAAGCACCTCGCGGATTTCGCCAAGTGGGCCAAGACCAACTATCCCGCCCGCCGCTACGCGCTGATAGTCTGGAACCACGGCTCCGGCTGGGTCACTACGAAGGGCCGCTTCGTGAACAAGGGCATCTCCTACGATTTCGAGACGAAGAACCACATCTCCACGCCGGAGCTGGGCCTGGCGATGAAAGAGATAGGAAAGGTGGACATCCTGGGTTACGACGCCTGCCTGATGCAGATGGCGGAGGTGGTCTATGAGACGAAGGACTACGCCGATTTTGTCGTCGCTTCCGAAGAGACCGTCCCCGGCACCGGCTTTCCCTACGACGCGGTGCTGAAATCTTTCGCTCCCTCCAGGAGCACCGAAGAGCTGGCCAACAGCATGGTCTCCGCTTTCGACGGCTTCTATTCGCTGAAAGGCAAGAAGGTCACGCTGTCGTCCGTGAAGGTTTCGGAGCTCGGCGGCTTCATGGCCTCTTTTAACGGCTGGACCGACGCGCTGCTGGCTTTCGACAAGAAGCCGGAGCTGAAGAAGCGCTGGATGCTTTCCGCCTCCTACGCCGACAAGGACAACAAGGACCTTTACGATTTCGCCGGCCGGCTGGCCGCGGATTACCCGCAGGACCCGGTGGGCGTGAAGAGCGCGGAACTGATGAGCGCGCTGACCGGGAAGCTGGTAGTCTCCAACACCGCCTACAAGGAAGGCTACGGCTCCGACGGCACGGCGCACGGCCTGGCGCTGTATATGCCGGACAAGGGCTACAACGCGAAATACGACCAACTGGCCTGGGCGCGCGATACCAAATGGGACGATTTCCTGAAAGAGATGAAGGATGTGCCGGCCCCGGGGCTGGAGTTCATGAGCGGCTGCACGGACCCCGGCCCGGGCGCTACGCTCAGCCAGCTCTCGGCGTACATAGACTGCCTTACGCAGGCGCTTCACGATTCTAAGAAGTAGTTCTTAGCCGGGCTGAAAAATGAAAGGGGCGGCGTTTAAGCCGCCCCTTTCGTTTTGAGTCCGTATAGCGGGGTCTGCTGTCAGTTCTCGTCGGCGGGCTGCGCCCCCGCCCCTTTCATCCCTTTCTTTTTCATCCGCCCCCGCAGCGTTTCGCCCCGCTTGTCCTTCATCTTTCCCATCCGGCCGCCTTTTATCTTTTCCTGCCGCTCTTCTTTTACTTCGGCGATCTTCGCCTTGCAGGGCCCTGACACTTCGGCCTGGTGTTCCTTCAGGCATTTGGCGAGGCGGCCTTCGCCCTGCTTGATGTCTTTGCAGAACTTGTCGAGGTCGGCCTGGCAGGTTTCCTTGAATTCCGCAACCTTCTCTTTTATCTCCAGCCCCCTGGCCCTGCATTCGGTGGAGAGCTCCACCTCGTGCGACCTGAGGCAGTCCATTACCCGCCCTTCGCCCTGCTGCACGCCCTTGCAGAATTTTTCCATGTCCGCGGCGCAGGGCCCGCTCTTTTTCATCTCTTCTTTCCTGTCCGCTATCTTCGCTTTGCATTCGGGCGAGAGCTCGGCCTCGTGCTCCTTCATGCATTTCAGCTTGCGGCCTTCGCCTTTCTCGGCGTCCTTGCAGAGCTTCTCCATATCGGCCAGGCAGGGATGGCCCTTTACGAATTCCTCTTTTTCTTCCGCTATCTTCTGCGTGCAGGTCCCGGACAGTTCGGCCTGGCGCTCTTTCAGGCATTTCACCAGCCGGCCTTCCCCGGGCTGGATGTCCTTGCAGAACTTGTCGAGGTCGGCCTGGCAGGCTTCCTTGAACCCTTCAGTTCTGTCCTTCAGTTCCTCGCCTTTGGTCTTGCATTCGGCCGATAGTTCGGCCTCGTGCTCCCGCAGGCATTTGACGATGCGGCCTTCGCTGGGCTGCACGTCCTTGCAGAATTTCTCAATATCCGCCTTGCAGGCGCTTTCTTCCGCCCGCGCCGCCGGGCACAGCAGAACGCAGGCGAGCAGCGCCGTGAACGCCGTCGGCAGAGTGTCCTTCAGTTTCATTTCAGGTCTCCTTTTGAATGCGCTGAAACCGTCCCCGTTTTCTATTATAATAAAAAAAACTATTGCTTTTTTTAAAAACATGCATTATAATCTTAATACGTTGCGCGCACTATATGCGCACAGGAGAAAAAAGAATGGCAAAGAAAAAAGTAGCGAAGAAAGCAGCGAAGAAAGTCGCGAAGAAAGGCAAGAAGAAATAAACTTGTCTTTGCAGACGCAACAAGATCGTGAACGGGGCCCTTTGAAAAAAGGGCCCCGCTGTTTTTGCGGTTATTTATTCCTGACGTACTTCAGCTTGCGGATGGTGGTGCCGGGGAAATAGAATTTTATTATCTCGCGGTATGACTTGCCGTACTTGCCCGCCATGCCGGCCGCGCCTGACTGGCACATTCCCACGCCGTGCCCCCAGCCGCCGCCGTATATCCAGTAGTTCCTGACCTTGCCGTTCCTGAACCTGTTCACCTCCATCATGAACAGCGTGCTCTTGATGGAGCTGAAGCCCAGGATGTTCCGTATCAGGTGCTCCCTGTCCACGGTCACCGTTTTTTTCGAGCCTGTGATCCTGATGGAATTGACGTTGCCCGAGCCGCTCCTCTTCAAAGGCGTCAGGTCCAGCAGCGCCCCGATGTCGTAATCGCGGTTGATGCGGTATTCCATATCCTTCTGCTTTATGATGCGCACCCAGCGGAACTCCGCGGACCGCACCATCCCGGGATAGTTGCAGTGGGCCTGCGGGCTGCCGGTTATCCACTGGTGGAATTTCCAGGGCGAGTCGACCGGCTTCTCCGCTTCCGGCGGCGTGTCCTGGTGCGTGGCCAGGTACGGCGAGTCGCCCCAGCCCTTGACCTCGCGGGAGGCCTGGATGTGGCCGCCGCAGTTGGAGTGGTAAAAAGTGTACGCCGGCTTGCCGTGGTAGGTCAGCATTTCGCCTTCGGTCTCCAGCACCGAGCGGCTGGTGGTGTTGGCTTCGGTCAGGACGCCCTTGTAGGCCTGGCAATGCTGGCCGTCGCACATGTGGTACCTGTCGGCCTTGTGCGTGCCGCCGTGCGCTTTCCTTATGATGGCCTGCGTGCGGGCCAGCACGGCCTGGGCTTTCAGCGACTCGTACGGCCACTGGGAGGAGACCTCGCTCGGCACCACGCCCAGCAGGTACACTTCCATATCTACTATATTCACTATACGCAGGCCCTTGCCGGCTATCGGCGCCAGCTCTATCTCGCCGCGGTATTCGCGGTCGGAGAACCTTATCCACGGGTTCTTGGAGGTCTTGACGCTTTCGAATATCATCGCGCCGTTCCGGGCGTCCCCGGGCTTCAGCAGCACCGGGCCCGAGAACCTGCCGTAGACCACGCCCTTCGGGTCTTTTACCACCGTCTTCCCGTCCTCGAAAACTGCCGTCCAGGTCTCGTCGGGCGCGGCGGTAGCGTAGAGCTTCCCGCTGGCCTTGCCCGTTACCGTGAAGCCCTGGAAGGATTTGAGCTTCAGTATGTTGTTCCTGCCCTGCTTGCCGGCGCTGTTCGTGCCCAGGCCCACCCGGACCTTCACGGACCTGCCCAGCTGGTTCAGCACCTCCACCGGCTCCATCCTCAGCGGCTTCGTGATCTTGAACGGCGGGATTATCTCTTCCGGCTGTTTGGTCAGCTTGCCCTCCAGCACCTTCAGCGCTTTCGTGGCTACCGGGTGGCGCGGCGCGTAATCCAGCACGCGGTGGTACTGGTTCCAGGCTTCGTTGAACTTCCCGTCGCGGGCGTAGATGCCGGCCAGCGGGAGGCGGGCCTCTATGAAGGAGGGGTCCTTGCGCAGCGCCTCTATCAGGCTTTCTTCGGCTTCCCGGTACATCTTGAAATTCATGTAGTTCCAGGCGATGATATAGTCCACGCCCGAGAAGTCCGGCCTGAGCTGCCTGTAGCGCGCCAGGTGCTCCACGGTCTTCTCCCTGTTCCCCAGGTTGGAGTAGACGCTGCCCAGCCCGAGCGTGGCGCGCGGGTGCCCCGGCGACAGCTGCAGGGCGCGCTCGAAATAAGCCAGCGCGTTCTCGTGGTCGGCCAGGTGGAACTTCAGCCAGCCCAGCTCCGAGAGTATCTCCGTGCCGAAGGGGTCCAGCTTGAGCGCGCCTTCCAGGGCGGAGGCGGCGTCCCGGTAGCGGCCCAGCTGTTTGTAGGTCATGGCGGCGTTCAGCAGCGGGTCCGGGGAGCCGGGCACGGCGGCGGCCAGGGCCAGGTAGGCCGCCGCGGCTTTGGTCAGGTCCCCTTTAAGGTAAAGGCCATAGGCCGCGGCTTCGCCGGGGTCCTGCGCGGCCCGGGCGGACGGGGGGAAAAAGCAAAGCGCGGGAAGCAGGGCGCAGAGCGCAAGCCGCGGGTTCAAAATTCTTTTTCTCATCAGGGCCGATAAAAGATAGAATCTAAATTGAATAAATATAATTAGATATCCTATGAAATTAGCCCTTATTCCGCAATTAAACCCGGCCGCGGGGCGATAAAGGAAGGCGATGAGCGCTAGCGACGCTGAACTGGTGAAGGCTTTTAAAGAGGGCGACCCCGGCGCCCTGGACGAGCTCATCTCCAGGTACAAGGGGCCGCTCTACGCCTACCTGCTCCGGCTGGCGCGCGACCGGGACGCCGCCGACGACCTGCTGCAGGAAGTGTTCGTGAAGGTGATAAAAAAGCTGGGCGCCTACGGGGAAGAGGACAAGTTCTCCGCCTGGCTCTATACCGTGGCCCACCACGCGGTGATGGACCATTTCCGCGCCGGGGCCCGCCGCCGTGAAGATTCCCTTTACGCCGCTGACGGCGACGCGAGGCCGCTGGCGGACACCCTGGCCTCCCGCGAGCCGTCCCCCGAAGACGCATTCGCCTCGGCCGAGAGCGCCGGCGCGCTGGAGGCGGCTTTCGCCAGGCTTTCGCCGGAGCAGCGGGAAGTGTTCCTGCTGCGGCATTATTCGGAGCTGTCGTTCAGGGAGATAGCGGATATCCTCAAGGTCCCCATAGGCACGGTGCTGGCCAGGATGTCGCGCGCCCTGGCGAAGATGCGGCAGGAGCTAGGGGAAGGGATGCAATAAAACCGGGCCCGCCGGCGTTACTATAGATAGCGGAAGGGGTCGAATTATGAACTGCGGCTATAAAGAAAAAGTGCTCCTCTACTTTTACGGCGAACTGCCGGAAAGGGAGTCCGGGGCGGTCAAAAGCCACCTGGGCGCCTGCGCGTCCTGCGCCGGCGACCTGGCCGTCCTGAAGGGGCTTACCGCGCGGTTCGAAAGCTTCAGCCCCGAAGCGCCCCGCCTTAGCGCCCGCGGGCTTGCGGACGCGGCGCGGGAGCCCGGGTTCTGGGAAACGGCGCTGACAGGGCTGCGGCGGGCCGCGGCGGCCGGAGCCTTCACTGCCGCGTTCCTGCTGGTGTTCCAGCTGCTGGGCGCCCATAAAGGCGCGCAGGCGGTCTGGGGCAGCGACATAGATTCCAACCTCGACACTATCGAGTACGGCATCTACAGCCTCGAGGACGACATGCTGTACTCTTCGTCGGCGGATTTCGAAGACAAGTACAACAGGCTGGAAACGCAGAAAGAGGAGATAGCGGACAAGACGACATAAAGGTCAGGAGGAGATTATGAAGAAACAACTGGTCATGATGGCGGCCGCGCTGGCGCTGCTGGGCTTTACCGCGACTTACGCTTCGGCGCAGGCGCCGGAGCCCGGGGAAGGGATGCCGGAAGAGCACGAGGGGTGGCAGAAAGAGCCCCCGCCGGACATGGACGAGGATATGAACGTCCAGAGGGAAGTGATCATCCGCAAGCAGGGCAACAGGTTCGGCGGAGAGGGCGGCATGCAGGGTAAGAAGTTCGCCGGCGAAGGCGCCAGGCAGGGCAAGAAATTCGGCGGGGACGCCGGCTTCATGGACGACCTCAAAGTTTGCGGGACCATAAAAAAACACGACCCGAAATTCGCCGAAACGCTTTCCGACCTGCGCGAGTCGGCCCCGGCGGAATACAAGATGACCATAAACGTGGCCCGGAAGCTGCTGAACATGGCGGCGAAAGAGAACGACGAGAAAATAGAGGCCGACATGGTGCGCGAGATCGCCCTTGAATACGATACCAAGAAGCTTTCGCGCAAATACGAAAAGGCCTCCGACGCCGACAAGGCCGTCATCAAGGCCGACCTGAAGGCGAAGCTGGGGGAGCTGTTCGACCTGAAGCAGAAAAGCCAGCAGGTAAGGGTGCAGCGGATGGAGCGGGAGCTGGCGCAGCTTAAGAAGAAGCTGGAGACCAGGAAGGCCAGCAAGGACAAGATAGTCCAGGAGCGCCTCTCGCAGATGACCGGCGAGGGCTTCGGCTGGTAAACGCTGTCCGCCTCAGGCGGACCGGCGATGAGGGGAAGAAAGCAAAACCCCCGCGGGATTTATATCCCGCGGGGGTTTTAAATTACTTTCGCCGCTTTACTTTATCTTCGCCGCGTCCACCATTCCGGCCCCTTCTTCGCCGGGCTTCAGGCCGAGCGGGGTCGCGGCGGCCTTGAGCGCGGCCTTGACCTTGGCGGGCGTATTGGCGCCTTTAGAAACCGCCAGGACGGCCAGGCCGGCCGCGTGCGGGCAGGCCATAGAAGTGCCGGACATGGTCTTGTATGCGCCGCCTTTATAGGTGGAGTATACGTTCACGCCGGGGGCTATGAAGGCTATCTCCGCGCCGCGCGAGGAGAAGTAGGCTATCTTGTCCTTGGAGTCCGAGGCGGAGATCGCCACGGCCTGCGGATATTTCGCCGGGTAATTGACCGGGCCGGAATCGTTGCCCGCGGCGCAGATTATGGTGACGCCGGCCTTGTCGGCCGCTTCCATTACCGCGGCCAGCGCGGGCGTTCCCTCGCCGCCGCCGAGGCTCATATTGATGACGCTCATCTTGTTGTCCACGGCCCACTGTATGCCGTCCACCACGTTGGAGTAGGAGCCCGAGCCGTTCGCGTCAAGCACCTTCACCGCGTAAAGCTTCGCGTCCGGGGCCACGCCCGCCACGCCCTTGCCGTCCTTTATCGCGCCGATGGTGCCGGCCACGTGGGTGCCGTGGCCGTGGTCGTCCATGGGCTGGGCCGCGGTGTCGACCGCGTTGTAGCCGCCCGTGTAATGCGCGGCGAGGTCCGGGTGTGTGTAGTCCACGCCGGTGTCAATGATGGCCACTTTTACGCCCGCGCCCGTAGCGGCGCCCCAGGCGCCCGCTGCGTTGACCCTTTTAACGCCCCAGGGAAGCTCCGCGTCGTCGGCCGCCGGCTGTATGTCCGCCGGGATAACGTCGAGCGTCTCTTCGCCGGATTTGATGCGCCGCAGGGCGCTTTCAACGGAAGACAGCGGCAGGGCCGCTTCTTCTATCCATTTGATGTATTTGTCTTCTTCCACGCGCGTCACGCCTTTCAGGAGGTAGATGTCGGCGTCTTTAATATTGTCGGGGAACTGGGCCGCGACAGCGCTGATGATATGCAGGTCCTTAAGCACCTTGCCGCCGGCCTTCTGCACGCCGGCGACCCTGTCGGCCGCGGGGACCGAGGGGGCGAAAGTGACTATTTTCTGGGACGCGCCGGCTGCGGCCGAAAGACCAAGGACGAGGGATAAAACCGTTCCGAATAACTTTGCGTGCGTCATGCTGCGGACCTCCTGGTGCGTTGCGCCGCCGGGTGGCGGCCTATAGACCTATGGTTAATATAGGACTTTGGGGAAATAAAAGTCAAGACAAAAATGGAACTGGTACGGTCCGGCTGTTTAAGGGGCGGTTCCCGGGTGGCTGGCGGCGCTTTCGCGGGCCTGCGCCGCCCGCTGATGCGCAGGCGGTTTACTTGCCCGAGTTCATCTGGGTGATATAACCGGCGGCGCCGGGGTTGCTCATCAGCAGCCCCATTATCTTAGGATCGGTCATCAGGCCCTGCAGCTGGGGATTGGCGGCTATGATGTCGGCCATCGCCTGGGGGTTGCTTATCAGGGCCTGGCCCGCGGGGGTGTTCAGCATCGCCTTCACGAAGCCGCTGCCGGCCGCGGCGTTCAGCACGTCCGGGTTGTTCATGGCGGCCTGCACCGAACTGTTGCCCATAAAATTGGCGATAACGCTGCCGTTGCTCAGGTATTTGGCCAGGGCTTCGGGGCTGGAGGTGGCGTTCTTCACCGTGTCCCTGGCCATGAAGCCGCTTACCACGTATTCGTTGTTCAGCAGGGCGCCCACGGCCTTCGGGTTGTTTATGACTTTCCCTATAGCGTAGCCCAGCAGGCCTTTCGTCATGCCCACGGAGCGGTGTTCGTTGGCTTTCATGCTGTCCGGGGCGTACTCGCCCGTGCCGCCCTGCTGCGCGGTTTTGGGGCGGCCGGCTTCGGCCTTGGCCCTGGCGGCGGCCGCTTCCCTGGCCTCGGCTTCGCGCTGGGCGGCGTTCTCTATCGCCTCCTGTTCGGCGGCGTTCTTGTAATGGATCCGGAATTCTCCCTCGTTAAGGACGGGCTGCGGGAGGTTCTTTTTCGGCGGCTTGTTTATCTCGCCCTGTTCGGCGTTGAAGGCGCTGTAATCCTCTTTGGTGAGCGACACATCGCCGGACCCCGCCTTCTTCACGTATTTCAGCGCCGGGTAGGCGGCCAGGATAAAGATCGGAATAAAATACAACCATATCTTCAGGCTTTTTTTGGAATCGTCTTCCATAATACCGCCTTTTTCCGGGTTAATGGGGCTGGGTCACTCCCCATAATATAACTAATGGAATCCGTTAATGTCAACACTTGTCTTATTATGTTATAATTGTATTCAGCCGCGCCTTGCCCGGCCGTTTGCGCTTTTAAAAATTATGCTGTACCAACTTTATCAAGCGGCACTCGTCACTTTCGCCAACCTGGTCCAGGTGCTGCTTTTCCTCACGGGCGTTTTCTATTTTCTCCTCAGCCTGCGCGGGTTTTTCAGGAACGGGAAGCCCGCCCCGGCCGGCTACGCGCGCCGCTTCGCCGTGCTGCTGCCCGCCTATAATGAAGAAAAAGTCATAAAGTATTCCATTGAAAGCCTGCTCAGGATGTCCTACCCGGCCGATAAATTCGACATCTTCGTGGTGGCGGACCACTGCACCGACGGGACGGCCGCCGCGGCCCGCGCCCTGGGCGTAAAAGTGCTCGAACATACCGGCCCGGACAGGAAGCCCGGCAAGGGGCGGGCCCTCAAGTGGGCCGTCTCCCTGGTGCTGGCCGAGGGCGGCTACGACGCGCTGGCCTATTTCGACGCCGATTCCCTGGCCCACCCGGATTTCCTGTCGGTCATGAACGACCACCTCGCCGCCGGCGAGACGGCGCTGCAGGGCCGCCAGCTGGCCAAGAACACGGACACCTGGCTGCCCAGGATACTGGCCTCCGGCCATATAGTGTCCAACCGGTTCTTCCAGAAGCCGAAATACGCGCTGGGCCTTTCCGCCACGCTGCACGGCAAGGGGATGTGCTTCTCCCGGGCCGTAGCCGAAAAATATCCCTGGGACGAGACCTGCCTGACCGAAGACATAGAGATGCAGATGCGGCTGATCCGCTGCGGCGTGCGCATCGCCTGGGCGGAGGACGCCGTCGTTTTCGACGAGGAGCCGGTCACCATAGGGCAGTACGTGAAAAGGACGGTCCGCTGGACCAGCGGTTCGCTGGATACCGCCAGGCGCCACCTGGCCGGCCTGTGGCGCCGGGCCCTGGCGCACAGGGACGCCAAGGCGTTCGAGGGCGGTGTCTATTGCGCCCAGGTCTACCGCCTGGCCGTGGTGACCGTGACCGCCGGGCTGATGTATTACACGAAGGATTCTTTCAACCTGTTCATCTGGCTGTTCCAACAGGTGCATTACGCCAGGCTGACGGTCAAGATAATGAGCGCGTCCGTGCTGGTTTTCCCCGCGGCCGCCCTGCTGCTTGAAAAGGCCCCGCCGTCCATTTTTATGGCTTATTTTTTTCAGCCGGTCCTGGGCCTGTTCCGCATCCCGGTCTTCGTGGCCGGGGTTTTCAGGAGCCGCAGGGAATGGGGCCGCACCGAGCATACAAGCCAGGTGGCCATAGCCGACCTGGTGGCGGAGGCTCCCGCGAACGAAGAACAGCTGACGCGGACATATTAACCCGGCACGCCGGTGCCGCGCCAGCCACATCCGGAGGAATTATGAACAAAGCATTCATCATCTCGGCGCTTATCTTTTCGGCCGTCTGCGCCGCGGCGCAGGAACTGCCTGAAGGCCTGCCCGGCCTGGGCGAGGACCCCTCCCAGACCGGGATACAGCGGCCCGACTCCAAGAGGATAATGTCGGAGCTGTCGCCGGCGCTGCGCCTGAGTTCCAAGCAGGAGGAGCGCATAGGCGGGGCCATAACCAAGAAGAGCAAGGAATTCGACAAGCTGCTGAAAGAATACGACAAGACGGCGGCCGAGGAAAGGCGCTGGCACGACAAGGTGGAGGGGCTCAAGTCCAAGATGCGCAATATAAACAGCAGCCTCCCCGACGTCATCAGGGGCTACCTGGACGACGAGCAGGAGCAGAATTTCGAGGCCATGCTGGAGACCAAGAGAAAGCAGGCCGCCGAGATCAAGGCCGGCGACGGCGCGGGGCCCAAACCCGCCAAGAAAAAGAAGCT
>CAZJUL010000020.1:14196-17953 GCA_964549095.1 uncultured Elusimicrobiaceae bacterium | reverse complement strand
ATCCTCGGAGGACTTTCACCTCCAAGCTTGGTTTCATGCTGGGCACACCAAAAAAAGGGCGTCCGCATCAGGCGGACGCCCTTGATCTTTCCGGCGGCCCGGACGGTTATTCCTTTGCCGCCGCGGCCTGTTTTTTAAGAACGGTTTCGACTACGCCCAGGTCGGTGTATTTCTCCAGGTCGGCTTCGCCTTTCAGCAGGCCGTGCGAGCGCATAAGGGCTTCCATCTCCCGTAAAAGTCCGAGCCTTATCTTCGGCGGGTATTCGTAGACCGGCAGGTTCATGCCCGGGAAATCCATTTCCATCAGCGCGGTCTTTCCGCCTTTCCCTTTCTTGTTCTTTTCGCGCTTGTGGTCGGGGATGGATTGCTCATAGAGTATCCTCTTCATATAGCCGGCGACGATTCTTTCCACCAGGCCGCGGTTAGCTTCCAGGAAATCCTTCCTGAACACCAAAAGAGCCAGCGAGATCTCCGGGTTGACCCAGTTCAGCGGGCGGTACAGGTAAACCTCGCCCTTGCGCACGTGCCGCTCTATGGACATCAGGTGCAGGTAGCCGCCGTCGGCTTTGCCCTCGGCCAGGATGGTGCGCACGCTGGCGGCGTCCACATTGTCAATGATGGTCACGCTTTTCTCGGGGACGCCTTCTTTGCGTAAAAATTCCTTCAGGAACACCAGGTCACCCGGCCCGGCGCTGCGGGTTATCAGCCTCAGGCCGGCGAAATCCGCCGGCTTGCGTATCACCAGGCCTTTGCGCAGGACAACGCCGTGGTTGGGCTCGTCTTTCCTGTCGTGCCCAAGCAGCGCCACCGCTACTATTGGTTTTCCGGCGTGCGCGGCGGAAATAAAAGAAGCGTCCCCGATAAGCCCGCCGTCCAGCTCGCCGCGCGTTATCATATCCACTATTTCGGTGCCGGTTATCTTGCTGAAATGCCCGCCGCCCTGCAGGGCCGCCACCTCGGCCGTATCTTTCGGCATTTTCAGCGGCTCGCCGCCCAGCCAGCGGGTGTTCAGCTCCACGTTCACGCCTTCCCTGTCGAAATAGCCGTCGGCGAAAGCCCGGCCGAACAGGTTGGTCCTGCCGCCGAGGAAATAGCCCAGCCTCACTACGCGCCCCGCCTCGCGGTCAGCCTGGCCGTTCCGGGCCCGGATGAAGAACGCGGCCGAAGCTAAAAAGCAGAGGGCGGCCAGCAGGTAAAATATTTTTTTCATCGTCAATTCCCCGCCGCCGGCGCTGTACTGTCCCGGACCCCCGCCCAGGTTTCGTCCACAATGCCGTAGTCCACGAAAGCGCCCAGGTCCGTAGTCCCTTTCAGCAGGCCGTGCGTCACCATAAGGGCCTGCATTTCCTCCAGCAGTTCCATCCGTACCTTCGGCGGACAGTCGTAAACAGGCATGCTCATGCCCTGGAAATCCAGGGCCATGACGCCGGTCTTCCCGTCCTTGCGGGTCTTTTCGCGCTTATGCTCCGGCAGGGCGTTCTCGTAAGAAATCCTTTTGATGTAGCCGGCCGTTATCTTTTTTACCAGGCCGCGGTTCGCTGCCAGGAAATCCTTCCTGAACACCAGCAGCACCAGCGAGATCTCCGGGTTCACCCAGTCCATCTGCCGGTAGACATAGACGTCTTTCGTTTTAGCCAGGCGCGCTATGGTCATCAGGTGCATGTAGCCGCCGTCGGCCTTGCCGTCCCGCAGCATCCTGTGTATACGGTCGTCGTCCACCTGGTCAGTGATGGCCACGCTCTTTTCCGGGATGCCTTCCTTGCGCAGGAATTCCTTCAGGAAAATGAGGTCGCCGGGACCGGCCCGGCGGGTGATGAGCTTCAGGCCGGAAAAATCCGAAGGCTTGCGGATAACTATCCCCCTCCTTAGTATTATGCCGTGCCCGGGCGCGTCCTTCCTGTCGTGGCCCAGCAGCGCCACGGCCACGACGGGCTTGCCTTCGTGCACGGCCGCCTGGAAGGCCCCGTCCCCGATAAGCCCGCCGTCCAGCTCGCCCCGCGCTATCATATCCACTATCTCGGTGCCGGTCATCTTGCCGAACATGCGGTCGTGTTCCAGCGCCGCCGCTTCTTTAAGGCTTTTCGGCACCTTCATCAGCGGGCCCCGCAAGCGGCGCGTAATAAGCTCTACCTGTACGCCCTCCCTGTCGAAATAACCGTCCGCGAAGGCGCGGCCGAACAGGGTAGTCCGCCCGCCTATGAAATAACCCAGTTTCACGGGGCGGGCTTCGGCGCCCTCCGCCCGCGCCGGGCCGGGGCGGGGCAGCAGTAAAGCCGCGGCCGCGCACAGAAGGGCGCAAACCGGCAGGCCGGCGGCAGCGTTGAGCTTTTTCATTTTTTAAACAGCGACCGTCCTTCCGCGCGGGGGTATAATTTCCCGGGGTCGAAGCCGAACCAGTCCAGCACCGTCGGCGTCACGTCTTTCCTGTCGCCTTCCCGCGGGACTACGGCGCGGTTCGCGGCGAATATCATATAAGGCGCGTGCCGGTGTATCCGTTCCCCTTCGTCGAAGCCGTGGTCCGAGGTGACGGCCACGGCCGTCTTTGAATAAAGCCCCAGGCGTTTCAGCGTTTCCGATATCTCGCCCAGCCGGCCGTCCAGGCGCACCAGGGCTTCGCCGTATTCGGGCGAATTCTCGCCGTACAGGTGCCCCTCTTCGTCCGGCTCCCGGAAATGCACGAAAGCGAAGAACGGCTTCTTTTTAAATTTTTTCAGGGCCTCCACGGCTTTTTTTACCACGGTCCCGTCGGGGCTGTCCGCCGCGTAATGGAAGTCAACGGCCTTTACCGCGTAAAAGTATGGTTCGCCTTCCCGGCGCACCCATTCGGGGGGCTTGCCGTCCCGCGTCTTTCCTTTGAAAAGCGCCTTGTCCAGGTAATGGGCCTGCGTCATCGTGGCGGGGTCGCGCGTATAAGCGTTAAGGCAGATCTCGTGCGGTCCGCGGGCGCCCAGGTTGTAGCGCTTGCCGGCGATGAATACCGTCGCCACGCCCTCGCCGAAGCGGGCTTTAAGCCTTTCGAAAACGGTATAGCCGGGCGGGATGGGCCTGTACTCATTGTTGGACATTATTTTAAAACGGGCAGCCGCTACGCCGGTAAGTATCTCGGCCCAGCCGGGCTTGGTCTGCGTGGTGCCGGTCCCCACCCGCGTTTCGGCCAGCCCGCCTTCTTTGATAAGCCGCGCCAAATTGGGCAGCTTACCGGCCGCCAGCAGTTCTTTAACGTGCGCGCGCTGGGCGCCATCCCAGCCTATGAGGACGAAATTGGCTGCCGGGGCGGCGTCTTCGCCGGCCGCGGTTGGCGCGGACGAAGCCGGAAAAAAGGCCGCCAGCGCGAAGAAAAACAGGAATTTCCGCATATGCGCAAATATTATACAATTTATGCTGAAAGCGGGCTTTTTCCGGCGCCCGCCGGCCTCCCCGGTAATTTTATGGTCAGAACGCGCACCTCCTGCACAGGCTTAGTTTCCGCGCTCTTTTTCTTTTGCGCCTGGACCGCCGCGCCCGCCGCCGGCGGGCAATACAAGGATTATAACCTGCTGATGATCTCGATAACCAACATCGGCACGGAGCACATGAGCCTTTACGGCTATCCGCGCAAGACCACGCCCGGGCTGGACGCCTGGGCCGCGGATGCCGGCGCCCTGGTCTTTGAAGACGTTTTCACGCAGGCCTCCTGGACCTTGCCGGTGGCCACCTCGCTGTTCACCTCGCTTTACCCGTACGCCCACAAGATAATGGGGCGGGACCGCAACATGGC
>CAZJUL010000020.1:1223-14186 GCA_964549095.1 uncultured Elusimicrobiaceae bacterium | reverse complement strand
CCGCGAACATAAAGACCCTGCCGGAACTGCTGCGCGGGGCCGGCTACAGGACCGCCGCTTTCACCGGCGGGCTGGACTATATGAAGAAGGCCGGCCACATGCGCGGCTTCGGAACGGCGCCCGACAACCCGCCCTTCACCTGTTTTTCGACCACCACCGCGCAGGCCGCGGAGTGGCTGTCGAAGAATTCCGGCGAAAAGTTCTTCCTGTTCCTGCACGGCTACGACGCCCACCCGCCGTTCACCCCGTCCGCGAAATTCAGCGGCGTCTTCGCCAGCACCGCCGGCAAGAACGTGACGGTGGACCCGTCCTTCACCTACCGCGGCTACAGGAAATCCGCCGCGAAGGAAATGACCGTCTATTACCACGTGCCCAGGATGGGGATGGGCACGGAGCGCGGGAAGTTCAAGAAGGACGCGCCGCGCCGTACCACCGTGCTGCGGCAGGACGATATAGATTACCTGCGCGACCTTTACGACGAGAAAGTGCTGGACGCGGACGCGCTGGTGGGCGGTTTCCTGGCCTCGCTGGACAAGGCCCTGCTGGACAGGACCATAATAGTCATACTCTCGGAGCACGGCGAGATGTTCGCCAAGCACGGGCGCTTCGGCCGGGCGGGCGCGAAAGCCGGCACCCTTTACGACGAGGTCGCCCACGTCCCGTTGCTGCTGCGGCTGCCGGGCGTGAAGGGAGCGCGCGTGCGGGGGCTGGTGCAGCTGGTGGACCTGCTGCCCACGCTCTCGGAGCTGCTCGAGGTGGCGGCTCCGCGCAGGATGCAGGGGACCAGCCTGCTGCCGCTGATAAAAGAAGGCCGGGCCGTGAACGGGTTCGCCTACGCCGGCGCGCGGTACAACACCTATGTCCCGGAGCCCGAACAGGCTTACGACATAGAGAGCGTGAACGAATTCATCCGCGACGGTTCCTGGAAGCTCTTGCACGAAGTGACCTTCTCCGAAGAGAAAGGCAAGCCGGGCGTGGACAGGGCGGCGGAGACCTTCGAGCTTTACGACCTTAAGAACGACCCTGACGAAACTTCCAATGTCGTTGCGAAATACCCCGCCCTGAAGCTGGAGCTGGCGCGGAAACTGAAGCAATGGGCCGAAAGCTCGCGGACCTTCAGCGGTTCCAGGCCGCAGAGACAGGACCTTCCCGCGGACGTGCGCGAAAAAGCCAAACAGCACGGCTACTGGTAGCCGGCCGGGCGGATGAGGCATAAAATGACAGATAAAGACGGCAAAAAAAGAGCCGGGACCCGCTTCCCGTTTCTCCGTCTGGCCCTGCCCGCGGCGCTGCTCCTGCTGGCGGCCGGCCGCCCGGTATTTTCCCGGGACGCCTCGACTGCGGCCGCCGCGGCCCGTGGAGACGGGCTTGTCATCGGCATCAGGGAATTCCTTTCCGACCTTCCCGCAATGATAGCCGCGGCCGACGGGCTGTACGCCCTGGAAGGGGCTAAGGTGCGCACCGTAATCAGGCCGCAGGGCAAGGATAACGAAACGATGCTGCTGGACGGGTCGCTGGACCTGGCCCTGGTGGGCGGGCATATCGGCCCGAACCTGTTCTCCAAAACGGACAAAGATTCCCCGTTCGTGATACTGGCCAGCCTTGGCGGCGGCGGGCGCCGCTGGCGGCTGATGGCCGGGGCGCGCTCGGGCATCTCGTCTCTGGAGGGGCTGAAGGAAAAGCGTATAGGCGTTTGGCCTAGTTCCTACGGCTATCACCTGCTGGCCCGCCACCTGGCCGCAAAGGGAATACGCCACTCTATCGTCAGGATCCCCATGGATCCGGAAAAAGCCGTGAAAGCGTTGCAGGCCGGGGAGGCGGACGCGATACTGGCCTGGGAACCCATCCCCGCCCTGCTGGAAGACAGGAAACTGGCGCGCGAGATCTTCACGCTGGAAGGTTTCGGCGCGGGCGTCCCGGTTTACCTGGCCGCGCGCAAGGAATCCGTCAGGAAAAACCCGGAAGCGGTGGCGGGGATCCTGCGTGCGCTGGACCGCGCGGCGGCTTTCATCAGGAAAAGCCCGGACGAAGCTGCCAGGCGCGGCGCGGCCTCCCTGCATACGGCTGCCCGCATCCTGAAAAAAGCCCTGCGCTATCACGAGTTCCGCCTGGGCCTGACCTGCGCGCAGCGCGGAGCGCTCGCCGACGCAGCCGGGCTGGCCGCCGAGTACAATAAAGGCGAAGCCGTGGAAAGAGGCGCCGTGGAATTCGACACGGCGCCGCTGCGCGAATTCCTGCGCAAGCGCGGCAAGGGCCCGGCCGTCCCGTTCGAAGAAACCTGCCCGTCGAAATAACGGCGCCGCCGGCGGCCGCCGACTGCACCTGTAAAGGCGATAAATGAACGCTCACACCCTGGACTGTATCTTCAAGCCGAAGCGGATAGCGCTGATCGGCGTTTCCATAAATCCTAACAGCGTAAGCGGGAAAGTCCTCTCGAACCTCATCGGCGGCGGCTTCAAGGGCGTCGTCTACCCCGTCAATGAAACCAGCGAAGCCGTGATGGGGATAGCCTGCTTCCCCGACCTCAAAAGCCTCCCCAAAAAACCGGACCTGGCCGTGATCTGCGCCGCGGCCGAAAAGGTGCCCGCGTGGGTGAGGGCCTGCGGCGAATACGGCATAAAGGGCATCATCATAATGTCAGCCGGCTTCAAAGAAAGCGGCGCGGCCGGCGTCAAGCTGGAAGAAGAGATACGGGCCATCCGCGCGCAATACGCCGGAATGCGGATCATAGGCCCCAACTGCCTCGGCATCATCATCCCCGCTTTGAGCCTGAACCTGAGCTTCGCGCCTTCGATGCCCGACAAGGGCAACATCGCCTTCATCTCGCAGTCGGGGGCGCTCTGCACTTCGGTCCTGGACTGGGCCAGGGAAGAAAAGATCGGATTCTCCACCTTCATCTCGCTGGGCAACGCCATCGACGTGGATTTCGGCCATTTGATAGATTACCTGGGCCTGGACGAGGCCACGAAATTCATCCTGCTCTACATAGAGTCCGTTTCCAACGCCCGCAAGTTCATGTCCGCCTCGCGCGCTTTCGCCAGGACGAAACCCATCATAGTCTACAAGGCGGGCAGGTTCCCGGAATCGGCCGCCGTGGCCGCGTCGCACACCGGGGCGCTCGCCTCGCCCGAGAACATCTACAACGCGGTCTTCCAGCGCACCGGCATCGCGCGGGTTTACGATATAGGCGAGATCTTCGACTGCGCCGCCCTGATCGGCCGGAATAAGCTCCCGCAGGGGGCCCGCCTGGGCATAGTCACCAACGCCGGCGGTCCCGGGGTGATAGCCGCCGACGCGCTGATAGCCGCGAAAGGGACGCTGGCTAAATTCTCCGCCGAAACAATGGAGAAGCTCAACGCGGCCCTGCCGCCGATGTGGTCGCGCGGGAACCCGGTGGACGTGCTGGGCGACGACCGCTATAAGCGGCTCGCGAACGCGGCGCAGATAGTGCTGGAGGACGGGAATGTGGACGCGGTGCTGGTCATCCTTACGCCGCAGGCCATGACCAACGTGCAGCTGGCCGCGAAAGCTATAGGCGAACTGCAGGCGGGCACCGCCAAACCGGTGCTGGCCTGCTGGCTGGGCGGCTGGCATATGAAAGAAGGCGTAAAGGTCCTGAACGAGTATAAGGTCGCTTCTTATAAAACGCCCGAGCAGGCCGTCAGGTCTTTCATGACGCTGGTGGACTATTCCAGGAACCTGAAAACCCTTTATGAAACGCCCAGGGATATCCCCGTTGAATTCTCGCTGGACCGGAACAAGGTCCGCAAAGAGTTCGCCGCCGTCCTAAAGAACGGCGCGGCCGTGCTTTCCGAACAGGACTCCAAGAAATTGCTGAAGGCCTACGGGATACCGGTCACCGTCCCGCAAACGGCCAGCACCGCCGCGCAGGCCAGGACCGTCGCCGCCGGCATAGGCTACCCTGTCGTGTTCAAGATACTTTCGCCGCAGATCAGCCACAAGACGGAGGTCGGCGGCGTGCTGCTGAACATACGGAACGGGGAAGAGGCGGAAAAAGCCTTTAACGCTCTCGTCAAGGGCGTCGCGGCCAAAATGCCGGAGGCGGTGATAGAGGGCGTTACGGTGCAGCCGATGGTCCGGCTCTCCGATCCGACCGAGCTCATAATCGGGATAAAAAAAGACAAGGTGTTCGGCACGGTCATCCTGGCCGGGGCGGGGGGGACCACCGCTGAACTGTACGCCGATCTTTCGCTGGGCCTGCCGCCGCTGAACGAGCGGCTGGCCCGGAAAATGCTGGAGGGGCTGAAGATCTGGCCGCTGCTGAACGGCTACCGCGGCCGGAAGCCCGCCGACCTGGACAAGCTTATCGAAGTCATCATCCGGCTCTCGTATCTCGCGGCGGATTACCCGGAGATAGCCGAGCTGGACATAAACCCGCTGCTGGTCTCGCCGGAGGGAGTCGTAGCGCTGGACGCGCGCATAGCTACCGCTCCGGCGGAGGCGGCGGAAAAATATTCGCACCTCGCCATCGCCCCGTACCCGGAAGAGTACGTTTCAAAGCCGGTGCAGGTGGCCGGTAAAGAAGTGACCTTCCGCCCCATCCGGCCCGAAGACGAACCGCTGTGGCTGGAGTTGCTGAAGAGCTGTTCGCGGGAATCCATCTATTCGCGCTTCAACTATTTCTTCCACTGGGCTTCGCACGACGTGGCCGCCAGGTACTGCTATATAGATTACAGCCGCGAGATAGCGATAGTGGCCGAGATAACCGAGGACGGAAAGAAAAAGCTGATAGGCGTCGGCAGGCTTATCGCCAACATCGAGCACGAGAACGTGGAGTACGCCGTCCTTGTCACCGACAAATGGCAGAACAAGGCGCTGGGCGGGGTGCTTACCGACTACTGCCTGGATATCTCGAAGAAATGGGGGCTGAAAAGGGTGGTGGCCCAGACGATGTCCGAAAACCAGCGGATGATAGCGCTTTTCCGCAAGCGCGGCTTTACCATAACCTGCGACGAGGATTCCTCTACCGTTTTCTTCGAGAAAGAGCTGGCCGCCTGAAGCCGGTCAGGGGAATTGCGCGAGGACAGTTTCAACGCCGTCCCTCACGCTTTCCGGATTGTAACCTCCCTCGAGCAGAAAAAAAGTCTTATAGCCGGCAATGGCCCGGCAGACCGCCGCGTAGCTCTTTTGCGTCAGGCGTAAATTGGTCAGCCAGCCGGCATCCTTGTAATAGCTGTCGAATCCCGCGCAGACGCCCACCAGTTCCGGCCTGAAGGCTTCCAGGGCTGGCAGCAGTTTTTCCTCAACGATACGCAGGTACTCCTTATCGCCGGCGCCGGCGTCCAGCGGGATATTGACCGCGTTCCCTTCGCTGAGGAACCCGGTCCCCGGATAAAGGGGAGCCTGGTGCGTGGAGAAATACATGATATTGCTGTCGCCCTTTACCAGCGCTTCCGTGCCGTTGCCGTGATGCGCGTCCCAGTCGATAATGAAAGTGCGTTTGCCGGACGCCTTGGCCGCAATGGCCATATTGTTGAAGATGCAGAAGCCGCCGAAAGGCGCGTGGTGGCCGGGGGGCCGCGTCAGCGCGAACCCGCCGGTTTCGGCGGCCTGCACCGCGGCGCCGGCGGCATAGCAGGCCGCCTCGTAGGTGTCGCCGCTCACATAGGTGTCGGGGTCCAGGAATTCCGCGTTGGAGGGATTTGAAGCCGCGGCCTGCGACAGTTTTTTGACTTTTTTGATGTAGATCTGGTCGTGCGCCAGCGAAAGGAATTTTTCGCCGTTCTCGGCCTCCACGCAGCCGGCGAGGTTCACCAGCGAGAGCCGCTCCGGCTTTTCCGGGTGGCCGGGCAGTTCGTGCTTCAGGAATAAGGGGTGGTAAATAAGCTTCATTGTCCCGTCCAATAGTTATTATTGAAACATATTTTGGGCGCCGGGTTTAGCTGCCCGCCCGAAAGGCCTAAAAAGGGCTGGTCACTTTTCCGGTAAAAAAAGGGCCTTTCGCCTCTAGGGAGAACGGCGCTTAACAGCTACGATATAGTAATGGCAACCACCCGTCACGGCGCGCGGCATTTATTTTCGTTCCTGTTGCTGCTGCCCGCCGCCTTCCTTTTAACTCTTCCCACGTTTGGTGCGCAGGAAACTCCCGCCCTTGAAAGCCTGCTGCCCCCGGGTTCGCCCCTGCCGGAGGTTCCGCTTTTACGCGATTACGCCGTCAGCTATACCCTGCGCGGCCTGGTAACCGTTTACGGGGACAAGGCCGTGCTGAACACTCCGGACGGCCGGGTGTTCGAGCTGAAGATGAACGCCGCGCTGGCCGCCGAATTCGACGACAGAACGGTAGAGGTGACCGGCAAGGTCAAAGCTTCGGACGAACTCGACATCCTGAAGGTGCGGGAAATAACGGAATACACCCCCGACCCTTCTGAGATCACCCCTCCGCCGCATAAAAGCCGGTTCAGGCCGCTGAAGCTGGTTTCCGCGGCTTCGGATCATTTCCTGCTGGACGATGTGCGCTGGACCGATCCGGCCGCGCCCTCGCACGATTATCTCTGGGGTCCGGCGGCCGTCAGGCCGGGACTGCTTAAAAACGTCTATTTCGTGACCAAGCGGGCCGGCAAGATACCGGCCGGCCATTCACTCCTCTTCTTCGATTTTTCCGACGGCGGTTTCACGGACGCGCGGGGCCTGCCTTCTAAGGGCTTCTTCCTTTCGGTGGAGGCTTACGCGCGGGAGGGGCAGAGCTATTCGGTGTTCGCCGGCTTTAAAAAGACCTACAACATAGTCTGGATGTTCCTGACCTTCGAAGAGTACGCCGTAAGGACCGCGGCCTTCGAGGAAGAGGAGCTCGCCTTTTATCCGGCGCTGGTGGACCGGGACAGCGGCGCTCAGATGGCCCGCGAGGCGATACGGCTGGCCTCGGTGAACCGCGAGGGGGAATTCTACCACACCACGCGGAACAACTGCACCAACAACCTTGTCATAGTGATGAACCGCGTCCTGCCCGAGGAGAAACAGGCCAAAATGTGGGCCATCCCGCCCCTCATCTCCAATATCCGCGCCACCCCGCCCATAACCGCGCCGAAGTACCTTATAAAAAAAGGCGCGCTCGGACCTGTTGAGTTCACCATAGACAAGGACAACCTGCAGGAATATTTGAAACCGCTCCCCGCGGAAGCCCCTGCCAATTCCACGACTGCTGTAACCCTTGCCCCCGCATTCCTAGTTACCGAAAGGAATTAACTCCCAATAGAAATATCTGATAGTATATTTCGCTCCACTTCCTTCCAATAATTCCAATTGACAAGCTCTTGATGACCTATTATACTATCCTCACCTATATTAACTTGCACCATTGATAACCACATCGGCGTCAAAATACTCGGTTAACGATTTCGGGGGCCGAATGTTTTTCAAGCCGGAGATTATAAGCCGTTAGCGCTTATACACTCCGGGTTTTGCTTTTTGTATGACTACATCACGGGTACGCAACAGGAGATTATTTATGAAAAAAACAATGCGCATTATTTTATTGGTTATTCTGCCGGTCCTGGCGGGGTGTCCGCTGCGGGAAGAAATTACGGGCCGCGTGCTGAGCCTGGACGGGCCGGCGCAGAATGCCGCCGTACTGGGCATGGTCTGGATAGAAGACACGGATAAAGCCAAACCCGCGCTGATAACCGACGGCCTGAATACCGAAGAACGAAACGCCGCCTATGAAAAAGACGTGACCGAACGCGGTTTACCGGTGGCTTATGCCAGGGCCTTCACGGACGAGAAAGGCTGGTTCACGCTGGATAAGTTCCAGTTCAGCGGGGAAACAAAGAAAGCGGTGAAAGCCATGAAGCAGCCCAGGATAACCCGTATAACACTTTGCGCTTTCCAGCGGGGATACTTAAAGGGTGCACTGACCGCGTTCCCCAAAGACGAAAAAGAACTTCCCTCTGCGGTTGTGATGCTGTTCAGGCCCAAGAGCTGGAAAGAGCTGTCACTGGACAGTTCTTTTTCAAGCCTTGAAAGGCCGGAATACTATAACGGCTATTCAAAGGAATTCGGGGCCACAAAGGAAGAAAAGAACTGGTTTCTGGAGTACACGCACGCTAACCTGTATAAGGCTTACACCGACAGTGATATAAAAAGGCATAAGGAATGGGAATCCTACTGCGGGCACGATTACAGCGATATGATCGTGTCACCGGCGGGGATGCAGAGGAACCCCGAGAGGGAAAAATGCGGGGAACTACTGAAGCGTTTGGGGGATATCCGCGCGAACGAAGAATTCTGGGGGAACCACGCGCTTAACCCGGTCGAATGGATGGAAACCGCGAAAAAAACGGTAAAAGAAGCCATAGCGGGACTAAGCGCAGACAACGGAGAGCCCAAAGAGTTTGAGCGGGAAATACTGGAAGGGATGGAAGCCGGGAACAGGAACCGGAAAGAAACTAGTCCCGCCAACTGGGTGGACAATAGCGAGGCCAAGCTGAAAGAAGCAAAACTGCTTTACGGCAAGGGTAACAAAGCGCTGGCATACCATACGTTGGGACAGGCCCTTTACGCCCGGATGCAAACAGTACCGGCCACTGTACAAATATCAACGATAATTTCGGCGACCAAAGATGCCGTGGCGGGCTTCTATCAGTTAATGAATAGGCCCCTGTCGGCTCAACTGCCGGTTAAAGATGACGGCTCTCAAGGGGAAACCCCGCTGGCGAAGCTGGACCGGGAACTGAAACAGGCCAAGAGCACAACCACCGCTATTGCGCTTATAGAAAGCATAGCCGACGCCGCGCCGCAGACGGATGAGGATGTGGCGATATTAGGCCTACTGATGGACAAATACCCGGTACAGGGGCAGAAAGCCCTTGCCAGGGCAAAGGACCCCAAACTGGCCAAAGCCGTGATGAAAGAATGCGACAGACAGGCCAATAAACTCAAAAATGCCCGGTCAAAACACGGTAATTTAACCATTAACGCCCGCGAGGATTATCTTAACAGCTACTTAAACAGCGCTGCGGCTATAAACACTCTTGCGAAGCTAAACAATAAAGACGCTATCCCGCTCTTACGCAGCTATCTTCAGGATGAAAGTCTCTCACGGTTTGCATCCGTGGCACTAGGCCGGCTTGGTGATGAGGAATCATTAAATACCATGCTTGCGAATATGGGACATGGTAAAGAGGTGGACTTGTCCGGTTACGGCGACAAAGGCTTGGTGCGCGTGGCGGAAGAACTGAATAATCCCGTTACGGACGATAAACGCAAGGAAGCGTTGATCGCCCAGATAAAAGGCAGCGCAAATCCTGAACGCAAGCGGTTGCTTAAAGATCTTGCCTTAAACCATAAAAACCCAAGAGTGCGCGACCGTTCCGGTCTCGCCCTGCTGAATTCAATCATGGTAAATTCCGAGCCGGGGGATAACGCTTTTATTGCTGAATGGGTAGGTAGAACCAAGAACGATGAAACCGGCTATTGGGCTGTTACAAGCATCCGGGTTTCCCATGGCAACGGGGCCAGCCCGCTGGATAAAGACACTATAGCTTTACTTGTTGATGTACTGCGCACCTCGACATACCTTCCGACCAGAGATGCTGCTGCAGAAAGTCTTGGAATGTTCAGAATTCAGGAAGCACTCCCGTATCTGGAGGAATGCATTACGAAAGATAAAGACCATAGCGTTCGGGGGCAATGCACGGATGCCTATTTTCAAATATCAGGAAAGATCCCTCCTATTTTTCATCCAGATGATGCAGTTTACATTGAAAAAATGATTAAGAATCCCGAATATGCTCAGATCACTTCTGGATTTATGAAAAATAGCCCTACACGACTTTATCGGGAAGCATTACAAAACGCTGTTAAGGAATATAGACGAAATCACCCATTAAAGGGGGAATAATGCGGTTACTGAAATATGCATTGTTTCTATTGTTGGCTTTTCAGAGCTATTCCCATGCCTGGTGGTCTGTAGAGCTGGCTGGGTATACTGAACTTTCAACGCATAGGAAAATAACCAGTAATGTTACAACTGCGCTAACTGGCAGTTATGCGGATATAGGTAAATTCTCTGGTGTTATAACCGACGGAACCACTTCCGCGGCCAATGACGCTAACGCCCATGGTTTGCTGCTGGCTGGGGATCCGGATTATCCCCTTGCGGATTTGGCCGGCAGATTTGACGGCGGGCCTTATAAGCTTTGGTATACCAGGGGGCTGGATAGGTATAAAAACGGTAAATTCAGCGGAGGCACAGACAGCGCGTATTATTATTTCGCATTGATGGCGCATCTTGTTGAAGACCAGGCTGTGCCCGCCCACGCGGCAAATATCTATCATGGGCAGATATTAAATGATGCATTGGCCCCGATATTAAGCGAGTTGGGTAGTTTGGGCGTCTGGATTGAAAAGATGGGAAAGCTGGTAAAGCTTGGAGAATTGCCAACCGATCCAGATGACCTGGAAATGTGGGCAAGTTTCAATAGGAAGCAACCGGATGCTGGTATTGATCTAAAGGATTTTGAAAAAAACCCAGATTCGGCATACTATTATCGTGGTAATGGACTTATTTCACTTACGCAAAGCCAATTACCTTCCGAAAGTTGGCGTTCGTCAGCATTCAATAACCGCCAATACTGGTACCAAAACGGACAGCCGCAGTATATATACCAGGGACAAGCGTTTTTCCCTAATGCGAATTACGACACCGGACTTGGCTGGGGCACTTACGGCGGTCTTAACGGAGATGATATTTTTATATACAAGCAGTGGGCATGTATAATGGGATCCTGGGTAACCTGTGTACCCATCGCCAGGGTTGACTCATCCCAAATCGCCCAGGACCAAATAAACGCCGCCGTCGCATACACCGCCGGGATGCTTAAGGCTGTGTCGATGTCCCTCCCGCCGGTGGTCCAATCCCCTTCCGTCAACGGGGTATCCGGCCCTGCCTTCGCCACCGTGAGCTCCGACCTGGACAACACGGTAAACTTCACCCTGCTGGACAATCGGCCCGGGGCGGACAACACCACGTCGAAAGTTACGTATAAACTGATGGTTGACGACACTGGAAGCGAAACCCATATTGTTTACTCCGGCGTGGGCACGCTTACGGATAATCCTGATGCGAATTCTCTTCCTTTGAAAAAAGATATTTCAGTGACTTGGAACGGGCTTTTGGCCACGGGCTCTTCCATCCCGGGGCCGTCCAGCGAAGTGCATACTTTATATGCCGTGGTTGAGGACGAGGACCAGAACCCGGAAACTTATGTCGTCTCTTCGTTCACCGTCGCGGGCGGGCCTTTTGTTTATGTGGGGCCTTATGGCGCTTTCAGCGGGATAAGTTCCATAACGCCTGCGATGGTCAATATCCCCGACGCGGCATATCAGATAAGCGTCAGCGCCTCGCCCAACGGCTCCCCGGTGGCCTCCGTGGCGATAAAGCGTCCCGACGAGAGCGTGACCACGCTGACCGCCCCGGAAGATATACAGAACTACCAGCTAAAGAACCTGGCGGACGGGCGTTATGAAGTGACGGCCCTGGACCAGGCGGGCAACCGCACCTTTGTGGCTTTCACCCTGGGGACCAGCGTCGTTGCCGCGGCCCCGGAAGGCTCCACGGCGACATATAATGGGGTCTCGGATAAATTCTCCGCTGACTTTAAATTCCACCTGTCGGATTATTATCCACTCTGGAAAGCCGAGTGGTACCACAACGTAAACCCGACCGACGGCAGCGGCACGCTGCTGCGTGCGGATCCGCTTACCGGCGCGTCCGCTGACGCAAGCTATTTGTTCCCGGACCTGTTCGGCACGGACGGGTTCACCCGCGATTTCGACGCTGACCCCGCCGTAAGCACTTGTAAAATAATGCTTTACGACAATGAAGGCCATACGCGCGAAAACATATTCACGCTTTCCGGAAAGCGCCAGCCGTTCACAAGCGCGGACACTTTCGACCTGCTTAGCTACGAAATGCTGGCCGAAGCCATGGGCCGCACAAAAAAAGAATGGCTGGGCGTGACGGCGGGAACTACCGACCCTCTTGTCCCGGGCGCGCTGCTTGACCGGCAGAACCTGCGCTACAAGATTTCCGCGCTAACCGGCGAGGAAGCGGACCTTACCGGGGCGGAGGAAAAAACGCTGGCCGAAGGCAATTACTATTACAGCGTATGGGATTTCCATACGCTTATGACGTTGCAAAATTGCGAAATCTATACCGCCCCCAGCCCGGAGGACAGGATTCGCTGCCAAACCGGGCAGGCGCCTCCGCCGGACTCCTGCGAGGGCAGTATAGTGTGCCACTACAGCACGATAAGCCAACCGACGACGCTTAAGCGCTACAACCAGGTAGTCACCACAACATATCCCGAGGATTATAACGGCATATTCAAATCCAACTGCGCAGAGGAACAGGACGGAAGCTGCGTTTCCGGAAGGCACCTGGCGCTAACGGCAACCCCCGCGACGCTGGAAGCCTGGGGCGTAGCCAATATGTCAGGGATTTCCCGGGTGTCCGGCGGATTAAGCGCGGAAGTCCCCGCCGGGACCAATGTCACGGTAAAACTGGCGAGCTGGCTGAACCTTACCTTCGACAATGTTACATCCCCCGGCACCGTAAGCGCGTTCCTCTCCACCCTGCCGTCACTGCCCGGGATACTGCCGCTGCGGACCTTCGGCTTTGATAATACCGCCGTGGTTTACACCGGCAATGTCCGGGTTAGCGTGAACTATGACGCGGCCGGCGTTTCGGACGGACAACTGTTTTTCATGGAAGCGTTAAAGACCAATAATATCGCAAAAAGGGATTTCAGCCGCTACACCGCTTTGGTGGATAAAGACAACAGTATTGCGGTGTTCAATACCGCCGGCCTGCCCGGCACATATATGCTGGAAGTCCCATCCTACGCCTCGCCGAACGCGTATCCCAGTGCTGAGCTGATAGGGTCCCTGCCGGCGCTGTCCCTGAACGCGGGTGTGACCGGCATTACCCTGAACCGGCTTGAAACC